>CAYGQU010000287.1:0-597 GCA_964352045.1 uncultured Planctomycetaceae bacterium | reverse complement strand
TGTTTTGCTGTAATAGGGGATTTTCATCTCTAGAGATTGGGAACAATAGCGTCTAACTGGCCTTGAAAGATTCAGCTTAGGCTTTTTCGTCCCTTAAAAAGACCGGTTCATTTGGCGAGGACATTTCACGACTAAATTGATATCCCTCATCAGAAAAAGCGGTAATTGCTTTGACTCCCGACGCTCGAGAGCGGACTAAATGGCGAGCCATTAAGCCGCGGGCACGCTTGGCATAGAAACTAATGATTTTATATTTGCCCCCTTTCTTGTCTTTGAAAACAGGGGCGATAACTTGCGCTTCGAGCAGTTTCTTGTTGACAACTGCACCGTACTCGTTCGAGGCGAGGTTTACAACGATAGGATTCCGTTCGTTTTGCAAATCGTCGTTGAGCGCCTTCGTAACGCGATCGTCCCACCAGCTGTAAATATCGCTACCACGTGGGGTCTTCAATTTGCGACCCATTTCTAGCCGATAAGCTTGCATCAAATCCAGCGGACGGAGCAGGCCGTAGAAGCCGGAAAGAATACGAATTTGATTCTGTGCCTTTTCGAGTTGTTTGTCAGAAAGTGTGTCGGCATCAAAGCCTTGGTAGACAT
>CAYGQU010000286.1:0-4609 GCA_964352045.1 uncultured Planctomycetaceae bacterium | reverse complement strand
ATTTTATTTTCGTGGCAAAATGAAAAAAGTAGGGCCCGCTGTGCGGACCGCGGCATCGAGAGATTTCTTTTCGATAAAAAGCCACCAAGGGTAGCCTAGGTTGGCGTTCAAACTACCTGGGTCGCTTTAGCGACAAGAGGCTTTTAGAGAGAGTTATTTGAATAATAAAATCAAACTGCTAAGGCCAATCAGTGCTAGCCGAACGTGATAAAGAGCCGAAAGAATCAGCTACCGGTGTAGTACACCGATAAGGCTGTGCAACCGTTTATGGTATTCCCCTCCGGTCGCTGACGCTTCCGGCTCGTTGCCGTTTTGCGGACGATATTTTGGTTGGTATTTTATCGCTTAACGATTCAGCTTACCCGCCTCTTTGCGCCAATCTTTGGCGGGCTGGTAGCCTGATACTCGCCACTTGCCATCGCGTTTGATAAATTCGAGAGTGAGGCCATCAAAGTAGCCGCCGGTAATGCCACTCTTCAAATGCCTTGCTTTAATAAGGGCTTTGGTATTAACAACTGCGGCCTGCGGGTTGATTGGGTTATCGAATTTGATTTTTAATCCGCCTGCACCTGCATTCTCTACCTCAAACTGTGGCATGAGGACCTCGGCATCAGAACGCATGTCGGCGGCGGAGATATCGATTAGTTTTAGCACACTCGCTAAGTCGTTCGATTCAATAGAGTCAAGCAATGAGTTAGTTGCCGATGTGACTTGTTCGGTCGGTGTTTGCCACCATTGCTCGAACGCGAGTGAGGCAGCGGTTAGCAAGATCAAACCGCCAATAGTCAGAAACGATCCACGCGATCGCGTTTGAAAGTAAACAATCGCCGCCATTCCGATCGCAAGCATTCCAAGCGATACGACCGCCATCGCACTTTCTAGAAATAGATTCATCTACTTATTGAACCACAAAGTCACGAAGTACACTAAGAAAAAATTACCACTGTGAAAGACTTACAATACAAATAGAGAATAGCTCGATATTATACTCGCTCTATCTGAATGAATTACTTTTCGGCATTCCAAAGAATCAAAGAGTTTCTATCAACCCAATCGATTTTGAGTTAAATAATTGAGTCGCTTAAAGAATGACTCGCTTCATAGAGTCTTCGTGGTTAATTTATTTTCAATCAAGCAACTTTCAGATGCGTTGTCTCTTGGTTTAGTTTGTTGTAGAGCGTCTTGAGACTAATGCCGAGTTCTTCGGCTACCTTCGGCTTTGCTCCGTCGTTTCGTTCAAGTGATTCGTGGATCGCGTCCATTTCGATATCGCGTAACGTCATCGGACCGCGTGATTTGACTGAGTTGTTTAGCTGGCGTCGGTTGAAGTGCTGAGGCAAATCTTCCGCTTGAATCGGTCCTGAAGTCGACAAAATCGTCGAATGCTCGATGACGTTTGCCAGTTCGCGGACGTTGCCGGGCCAAACGTGTTCGGTCAACGCTTTGACCGCGTCGTCGGTTAGTTGCTGTTCGATCGGTTTGGCTTGCGGTCGGAACCGACGGAGCATGTGCTCAGCCAGCGATGGTAAGTCCTCAAGCCGTTCACGCAGCGAAGGCAAATGGATCTCAAAGGTATTAATCCGATACATGAGGTCTTCACGGAACGCTCCCTCGGAGACCATCTCCTGCAAATTGCAGTGTGTTGCGCAGACCACACGAACGTCGACCTTTACGGTCTTGTTTTCACCGACACGGCGGATCTCGCGACTTTCGAGCACACGCAACAACTTGGCTTGCATCGCTTTAGGAAGCTCGCCGATTTCATCGAGAAAAATCGTGCCGTTGGATGCAACTTCAAACAGACCGACTCGATGGTCGTCGGCACCCGTAAACGCACCCTTTGCATGGCCGAAAAGTTCGCTTTCGATAAGATTTTCGGGCAATGCTCCGCAATTGATGGCGACAAATGGCTGGTCCGCCCTGGCGCTGCTATCGTGTACTGCGCGGGCGACAAGTTCTTTGCCAGTACCCGTTTCGCCAAGGATGAGAACCGTCGATTCTGTCGGTGCGACCTTCTCGATGAGCGTCTTGACTCGTTTCATGGTAGGGCTCTCGCCAACAAGTTGCGGAGAACCTTCGATTCGTTCAAGGCGGCGTTCAAGGGCATGAAATTTTTTCGTTAGCTCACGCTTTGAGGCGATTCTTGCGAGCAGGGCTTCAATATCGACCAACTTACAAGGCTTCGTAAGGTAGTCAAACGCGCCGTAACGCAAAGCAGCAATCGCGCTTTCCGTTGTGCTCTTGCCGGTGAGCATAACCGCCTCGGTCGCGGGAGACATTTCTTTGAGCTTGGCGATGACCTCAACGCCGGTCATGCCTGGCATATCGAGATCGACGATGATCGCGTCATAGTTATTTTTTTCAATCGCAGCGACGGCAGTGATGCCATCGGGACAAACTGTGACCGTATGGCCCATGCGTGGTAATTCGAGCTTCATCAGCTCTTGCAACGATCGTTCATCGTCAGCGAATAAGAGGGAAAGGCCTGTGTTTGGGTTGTTTTTTGTATTGGTCATCGGGTTTCTTCCTGCAAATAGGCGGACCATGCTTGGCTCGCGCGGATAGGTTGTCGGTTCTGGTCGCTGGTTTGTCGCCGATTAACTCTTAGGCGGCACGGGTTGGTTCGATTGCTTGATAAGTTGTCGTTATTTGGCTAGTCGAAGATTCATTTGCTGAATTACTTTTGGATAGTTCATCGCTTGCCGAGCCTGCCACGGGAAGCGTCACCCTAAACGAAGACCCGAGGCCGACGCCTGCGCTTTCGGCAATCAGCTCTCCTTCGTGTTCTTCGATGATTCGGTAGGTAATCGAAAGCCCAATGCCAGTACCTTGGCCATTCTTGCGGCGTGTGAAGAAGGGCTCAAACAAATGCTTTTTGACTTCTTCGGTCATGCCACAACCATTATCCGAGACCACGATGCGTGCCAAGCCGTTCGACTCGCCTACCTCCACGGCGACACGTCCCCCGTCGTCGAGGCTGTCGAGACCATTCGTAATGAGGTTGAGAACAACTTGCTTCATCTCTTGTGCGTTGACCGCTGCAAGCACGGTTTCGCCGGGCAGCAACTCAAGCTGTTTGTTTTGATATTTATCAAGGTGGCGAACCATTTCGATCACCCCTTCGACCAACTCACGCAGTTCGGTCGCTCGTCGTTCAGCTTCGCCTAAACGCGAAAAATCGAGGAGTTTCTCGGTAATTTGTTTACAACGGAACGACTCGCGGCCAATCATTTCGAGATAGCTACGGACGACTTCCCATTCCGCAGCATTGGCTTCGCTCGATTCGCAGGCAAGTGCAACGATACGGCTTTCTAGCGACTCGCTACACATGGCGATCGACGCGAGTGGGTTGTTGATTTCATGCGCTACGCCCGCGGCAAGGAAACCGACGCTTGCCAGTTGTTCGCTGCGTATGACTTGTCGAGTACGGTCGCGGACTTGTTGGTCAAGATCGTCTCGAGTTTCTTCAAAGTGTGCCATCATGGCGTTCATCGCGTCGGCTAGTTCTCCCATTTCGTCACGCGTGCTGAGCTGAATACGGTGACCAAAATCGCCAGACTCGACTTTGCGAGCTCCTTCTGCCAATTGGCGAAGCGGTTTGGCGATGGTGCTACGAAAAACCCAAACTGCTGTGCTTAGCAAGACGAGTGCAAACAGAAAGGTAACCCAAGCAAGCACGAAAGCAACGTGGTACTGCGAGCGCATTGCCCCAGCAAGATTGTGCAATCGCGAAATCAGGTGGCCTGGCAACTGAGCGGCAAGCTGTCGGATGATTTCAATTTCTCCCTCAAGAGAATCGGTTTCACCTCGTAATTCATCGAGAAAAAAATTATCTTCAAGCTGTTGATCTTTAATTTTTGCTAGGGTCTCGTCAATCAGGGCAAGGGTTTCACTTTCGAGATTGCTACTATCAATAAAGACAGCGATTTGACGATCGCTATTGTCGTCGAGCTTCTGCCGATAAGATTCGAGCGTCTGCTTAAAGTGATCGAATTTATCGCGATAATCGTCTCGCAGAACCTTAAGGTCCCATGTCTCGGCAGAAGAAGTAGCAGTTGTTGAGGCGTCACCTTTTTCGTCACTAAAATCAATTGGGTTGTACCCTTTGTCTTCGCTCGAAATGGTTCCATGCAACGCGATCGCACGCTCGCGTGCCTGGCCAAGAACAACGCGTAAATCGGCAATGTCTTGGCTCAGCTCATTGGCTAAGGGAAGTTCAGTCGATCGGGCACTAAGGGTTTTTAGCAACCCTCGGTAGGCATAAAGCCCATAATAGCCTGCTAGAAAAAGCGCTATCGTGCTGATTGCCAAAAGACCGACACCAACGCGTAGTTTGACTCGAATCGAATGATGCGAAAGCATGGACGACCTCCTGTCGTCGCAAAGTAACGTCACTGCTTGACAGCCTGTAACGCGATCTGACGGGCCATCCTTGGCCTGTCGTTGGGGGGCAGCATAGCAACCGACCGAGCATGGCGACAACGACAGTTTTGAATTTTTTACACATGCCATCCAGCAATGCATGCAAGTAGATCAATTTTCTACTGCCAAGATCAGAATAAAAATCAATGACGCACAACGCGGCGCATCATGGCTAAACCCCAGATTG
>CAYGQU010000285.1:0-4620 GCA_964352045.1 uncultured Planctomycetaceae bacterium | reverse complement strand
GGTGCCTGCCTGCATGGATCGGTTTGCCGAGACTACTTCGAGCCAGCAACCGCCTGCCGGGTCCATCATGCTCTCGGCTTGCCATCGCGTTGTGTAGTAGCCGACTTATCGAATGCTTGCCTGGGCATCCTTTCCGGCATGCTTCAAATTGCGACGATGATCGAACTGGGCCAAATCCAGGCCGGAGTGATTGTCGGCACCGAAACTGGCCGCGACTTGGTTGATAACACCATCGAACTACTCAACAACGACCACAGCTTGACACGAGCTTCGATTAAAAACTCGGTCGCCTCGCTCACAATTGGTTCGGCCAGTGCTGCGGTGGTCCTCTGTGAAGAGTCCCTTAGTCAATCCAAACACAAACTCAACGCCGCGACCGTTTACGCCGAAACCAAGCACCACGATCTTTGCCAAAGCGAAGGTCTTTCGCATGTAATGCAAACCGACAGCGAGCAACTCATGCTGGCTGGCGTCGCTGCGGGTGTAAAGAATTTCGAGCATTTGCTGGAAGAAACCACTTGGAAGCGCGACATGATCGATCGCACTTTCTGCCACCAAGTTGGCACGGCTCATCGAAGGATGATGCTTGGTGAGTTGGGTCTCGACATCAATCGCGATCATGCCACACTCGACTGGCTCGGCAACACCGGCTCCGCAGCGCTGCCAGCTACTTTATCCGATGGGATCGAAAAAGGAATACTCAACACCGGTGATCGCATCGCGCTGTTAGGTATTGGATCGGGCGTAAATTGCCTCATGATGGGCATTGATTGGTAGGATGCCCCCGTGCGGTCCGCTACTCCGATGAGTCTCGGATATCCATCCATAGCACGAACCCCCTCCTCCCGTCCGCACAGCAGAGTCCGCACAATAGAGTTAGATGAGCGGCTTGGCTTCTTATTGCACCTCTTCTTTGAGCCGTCTCATTGTGGTTCTTTGATCTGAGTACTACCGGTTGCGTATTAGCCGAAACGTGCTTAACGTGTTGGCATGGCAAAATTGCTCATCACTTCGGGACCGACCCGGCAGTATTTGGATCCGGTCCGTTATCTGACAAATGCTTCAAGCGGACGGATGGGGGCTGCGCTGACAACGGCAGCACTTGAAGCAGGGCATGAGGTGGTTGTCATTTCAGGACCTGTTGAAGTGGAATATCCCGAAGCGGCACGAATTGTCCCCGTTGTTTCGACTGAAGAGATGCTCGCAGCTGCGACAGAAGAATTCGTCTCGTGTGATGGCATGATCGGAGCAGCTGCCCCATGTGACTATCGACCGGTTCACGTTGAACCAGGCAAAATCGCAAAAACAGGTGAACCCCTTACGCTGAAGTTGGTCGAAACCGATGACGTGGTTGCCACGCTTGGAGCAAGTAAAGGGGCAAGGTGGGTCGTCGGCTTTGCTTTGGAGTCAGAAGACCATCGCCTGCGGGCGTTGGCGAAGCTCGAACGAAAGCATTGTGATCTGATGGTCTCGAACGGAGTCGAAGCGATCGACGCCCTTGCCAATCGAGTTGAAGTCATAACACCCGACGGTGAGACGATCGCCCATTTCATGGGAACCAAGAGGGAAGTTGCCATCGATTTGATTCGCATTATCGGCGAGCGACTGCTCGACAAGAATTAGCCAAATACCTGCTATCAAAGCTATTTTCCTCGCCAACCGGGCATAGCGAAATGTCGGACGGGAAATTAGAATGATTATTCTGGCTTCTGCAACAAAGGGCTTTTTGTGCTGGGCATGCTTTGGGCTGGGCATGCTGTAGACAAAGACACAAGCCTCGCAGTACGAAGCCGAACCATCCCCCCCTGCAATAATTTTTAGAAACGGACCTCGGTGGCATCCTCAAAGATACGCGTCGCAATCTATGGAGCCTCGGGCTACACCGGTCTTGAGCTATTGAAGCTCTTGGCTCGACATCCTCATGTTGAGGTAACAGCCCTTACAACTCGCCAAGAGGGCGAACAACCAATCACCGAGGTGCATCCTTCGCTCGGTAAGACATTTGATCTTTTCCTTGAGCAGCTCTCACCCCAACAAGTTGCCGAACGGGCCGACGCCGTCTTCACCTGCTTGCCCCATGCGGCAAGCGCAGAGGTGGTTGCTACACTCTTGGCAGAAGGCTTGAAAGTGATCGACTTTAGCGCCGACTATCGTATCACCGACCGAGCGGTCTACGAGAAGTGGTACAAGGTGACGCATCCCGATCCCGAGCGAATCGGCAAGACTCCCTACGGCTTGCCAGAGCTATATCGCAACGACATCAAAGAAGCGTCACTAGTGGCGAATCCGGGCTGCTATCCGACGGCTGCCATCTTGGGGCTTGCTCCGCTACTAAAAGCGGGGGTGCTTGAGCCCGATGGCATTGTGATCGATGCCAAAAGTGGTGTGAGCGGAGCAGGAAGGAATCCTAAGCCTGGGCTGCATTTCCCCGAAGCCAATGAAAACCTAACGCCCTACGGCGTCGGCACACATCGCCACATGCCAGAAATTGACCAAGTGCTAACCGACGTATGCGGTAAGCAAGTCGAAGTGCTCTTTACGCCCCACTTAGTTCCGATGGACCGGGGCGAAATGTGTACCTGCTACGGAACACCCACGGCTGGCGTCGATGCAGAAAAACTACACGCCGTGTTTCAGGAATTTTACGCCGACGAACCTTTTGTTGACGTAGTTGACTTACCCCCATCGACCAAGCACGTTACCGGAACCAATCGTTGTCATGTTTACGCTACTGCCGTGCGCGGCCGGGTTTTGGTTGTTAGTGTCATCGACAATTTGATAAAGGGAGCATCGGGCGCAGCAGTACAAAATTTCAATTTGATTTACGGATTCCCCGAAACAACCGCTTTGCTGTAAACCCTACAAAATCGCCGACATTTATCGGTTGGATAAGTATTTTTTACGAGACAATCCTCTCATGACGCATCCATTTCCTCAAGGCTTTCAAGGAACAGGCCTCTACAGTGGCGTGAAGGAAGATACGTCGAAGCTCGACTTATCGTTGATCGTTTCGGATCGACCCGCAGTTGGTGTTGGCGTGTACACGCAAAACTTGGTGAAGGCAGCACCGGTTCTGCTCGACAAAGAGCGGACGCCAAGCGAAGCGATTCGTGGAGTCATTATCAACTCGGGCGTTGCGAACGCCTGCACCGGCACGAAAGGAATGGACGATGCCAAGCAAATGTGCCAGCTAACGGCCGACGCGATCGGTGTCAGTGCAGAGCAGGTACTCGTCCTTTCGACCGGGGTTATTGGAGAGCATTTGCCTCTAGAAAAAATCAAACAAGGGATCCCCACAGCGGTTGGGCTGCTTAGCAATGCACCCGATTCACTCGAATTGGCTGCTCGGGGGATGATGACAACTGACACGGTTCCCAAGATTCGAAGCCAGAAAGTAACGATCGGCGGCCAAGAGATTACCATCACAGGCCTCGCCAAAGGGGCGGCAATGATTGGCCCCAATATGGCGACGATGCTTGGGCTAGTCCTGACCGATGCCCCCTTAACAGCCGAAGACGCGCAATCAGCCCTTAGCGATGCAGTGGTCGAGTCGTTTAATTGTATTAGCGTTGATGGGCATACGAGTACGAATGACACGGTCTTGCTGCTTGCCAACGGCGCCGCTAGCGGTGAAATCGCTCAACCACTCAAAGGGAAAGACCTAGCCATCTTCCGAGCTACACTGCTTGAAGTGTGTGAAGACCTTGCCATTTTGATTCCAACCGATGGCGAAGGAGCAACCCACCTTATTACGGTCGAAGTCCACGGCTGCGCCACGCGAGACGAGGCGGTTCGGATTGCTAAAACCGTTGCCGACAGCCCACTGGTGAAAACCGCGATTGCCGGTGCCGACCCCAACTGGGGGCGTATCGTTTCGGCTGCCGGGTACGCCGACGTACCGTTCGATCCCGAAAATGTCGCCCTGCTAATCAATGGCTTGCTTGTCTACGAAAAAGGAACGCCCGTGCCATTCGACGAATCGACCGTTTCGGAAAGCATCAGCTCACAGCGAGATACCTTACTCGTCTTATTAATGGGTGAAGGAGACTGCTCTGCACGCTTCTGGACAACCGACCTCACCGCCGAGTACGTTCGACTGAACGCCGATTATCGAACCTGAGCATTTAGACTCTTCTCGATAAAGGTAAGCTCTCACTCCCCCTTACATCGACTTCTCTTGAGCTTTTATTGAATCCCTTCAACAGTCAACGCGACAGTCTGCCACTCCTTTCAAGGGTGCGTCGTGCTTTGACCTTCTTGGGTAGTTTCTTTGCGTTGTCAGTTGTTGGCTACAAATACTTAACCAACTGCGATTGGACCGAAGCGGTCTATTTTATCGTTATCACGATGTCTACCGTTGGCTATGGTGAGCAAACAACGCGCGAAGCTCCTGTCCAGCTATTTACGATAGGCGTAATTCTTGTCGGCGTAATGGCTGGCGCGTACACCTTTGGCTTGATCGTTCAAACCATGATCGAAGGCCAATTTAACAAAGCTTTCGGAGTTCGACGAATGAACCGTGAAATCGATCAGTTATCAGGCCATGCCCTTATCTGTGGCTTTGGCCGCATCGGCAAAACCATCGCAGCCGAACAGGTCCGCGATGTCCGAGAGCCGTGT
>CAYGQU010000284.1:0-4626 GCA_964352045.1 uncultured Planctomycetaceae bacterium | reverse complement strand
CACTTACGGTGAATCGAGTTTCGATCGAACAGGAAATCGTATGACGCTTTCTGCCACGATGTTTCGCACAATTCTAGTTGCATGCGGTCTGCTCGTTTTACTGCTGGGTTTTTCAGGTTGCCGTACCGAACCAATCGAAGCCAACCAAAGCCTCGACCTGGATCAGCCAGAAGAAGTCCTTTTCTGGCACTTCTGGGGTGGGCGAGACAAACCGGTTGTTGACGACGTTATTCGTCGCTTTAACGCCAGCCAAGAAAGTTATCATGTTCGTGGCATTGCGATGCCAGGCTCGAATCTTGATCTAAAATTCTTCCTCAGCTTAGCAGGGGGAGATCCGCCTGACTTGATGAATCATGATGATCCGATCGTTGCTGATTGGGCTTATCGTGGTGCGATTCTGCCGCTGGACGAGGTCGCTTCGAGCGAAGAAATCTCGCAACTTGGCGATTGGCTTTATCCCGCAGCCAAGCGGCTCGGAAACTACGACAGTCGGATGTACGCCCTAGTGAATGGCCTCGACGTGAGGGCACTTTATTACAATAAAACCATGCTCGACGAAGCAGGAATTCAACCTCCTGCAACGCTTGCGGAACTTGATCAGCTTGCCGAACGGTTTACCGTTGAAGAGGGGAACCAACTCAAACGAGTAGGCTATTTGCCCGACCCACGGCGGATATGGGCCTGGGGTATTGTAAACGGTGGCCGCTTTTTCGATCCGGATGGTAAGAGGCCAAGCAGTTCGACACCTGATAGTTCGACACCCACAAGTTCGGCATTGGATGGGCAAATCACGCTCGATTCGCCCGAGAATTTGGCCGTCTTAAAGTGGATGGCGAGCTACGCAAAGCGGCTTGGTCCCGACCGAATCGCTTCGTTTCGCACGGGCGACCAAGCACTGACAGGGGCTAGCTTTCCGCTGTTATCTGATCGCCGATATGCGGCCATTATGGACGGCCAGTGGCGGGTGCGCGACCTTGCCGAGGCGGCACAGTTAGCGAACAAAAAAGGGGAGCCACACGATGAATTTGGGGTTATCCCCTTGCCACCACCAGCGCGTGGATTGCCGAAAGCGGGCTGGGTGAACGGTAATTTCTTCATCATTCCACGCGGCGCCAAGCAGCCGGCAGGGGCTTGGGAGTTCATGAAATTCTGGGTTGGATTCATTCCAAGCCCCTACATTAAAATTGAACCAGAGAAAAGCGAAACTAATAAAATAGCTGTCAACCAAAAAAAGTGGGCCACCGAAATCGCGAGCCAAAGAGCCAACGAAGCGGCCGAAACCGCTGCCAAAGGAGGGTGGATTCCTGTAAGCGAAAGCGTAACGCAGGTGCCCCGATTCCAACAATTCCTGGCTCAACAGCCCTTGTTCGGCCCCTTTGTTGAACTCGCATCGAGCCCCAATCAGCACCCTACCCCATTGATTCCAACCGCCGGGTTTTACTATCGGGAAGCCATTTCAGCAGCCCAGGATGTGATGTACCGAGGTGCCAAGCCAGAGCAACGCCTAGCCGAAGCGGCCGAACGGGTCCGCCGACAGTACCGCTCGGCTCTTGCATCATCCGGCGATGAGGCGAATAACTAATGCATGATGACAGGACTTGCCAAACTGATCGCTCGTTATTTGCCGATGCTGTTGGTCACCCTCTTGTTGGCAGGTCCCTTGGTTTGGATGCTCGGGACGTCGCTCAAGTCGAGCGCCGAGTACCGTGCTCATCCCGAGCAAATCTGGCCCTTCAGGCCGTTAGGCGAGGTGCCGATGCATTGGGAGAACTACCGCGATGCGCTCAGCGTTTTGCCCTTTTGGCAAGGTTTGGCCAACACGCTTATGCTTTGCTTAGGCAGTGTCTTAGGCACGTTATTTTCCTGCTCTTTGGCTGCTTATGCGTTTGCTAGGCTTCGCTGGCCAGGCCGTGATTGGGTGTTTGCGATTCTGATCTCCACGATGCTACTGCCGTGGCAAGCGACCATGATCCCCCGGTTTCTTTTGATTCGTGAAGTCGGTCTCTACAACAGCTTGGGGGCGATCATTTTGCCGACGTTCTTTGGCGATGCCTTCTACATTTTCCTGCTAAGACAGTTCTTTCGGACGATCCCCGAGGAGCTGAGCGATGCGGCGCGTATCGACGGGTGCAGTGAATGGGGGGTCTTTTGGCGAGTTATTTTGCCCCTTAGTTGGCCTGCTCTGGCGACGATTAGCCTCTTTCAATTCATTGCGGCATGGAACGATTACGGCGGCCCATTGCTTTATCTAAGCGACCCGAAAAAGTTCCCATTGGCCTACGGACTAGAGCAATTCGTGAGCTCGCATTCGAGCCAAACCGAGCTGCTTATGGCGGCAGCCGTGCTCTTCACACTCCCCTTGTTGTTGCTCTTCTTTTTAACTCAAAAGACCTTTATTCGAGGCATCGCTACCACCGGTCTAAAAGCTTAAAAGAGTGATAATCGCATGAAAAAACCGCGATGCAGGGCTGCCCCACATCACGGTTAAATTATCTCAACTAACGGCTAACTAACCAGCCCTACAAGTCAGTAGATTACTTCTTGCGGTGACGAATCTTAGCTCGCATACGACGTTTCTTACGACCCAATTTACGACGACCTTTGCCTGACTTTTTGGTACCCAACTTGAGGTGCTCCTGGTTAATACTACCGGTCGGATAAAGGACCGGCGTTCATTTTTGCCGCCATAATTGCGAACTAGATTCGGTAAAGGCTTTGTACCCTTAGTAGGATGATCAAAGCAACTAAGCCCCGCATCCTACCGCGATTCCTAACTAAATAGCAAGCCATAAT
The DNA here is from genome assembly GCA_964352045.1 of uncultured Planctomycetaceae bacterium. Lineage (GTDB taxonomy): Bacteria > Planctomycetota > Planctomycetia > Pirellulales > Lacipirellulaceae > CAYGQU01. The sequence goes on along the minus strand of CAYGQU010000284.1, from coordinate 1,833 downwards.
GCGACAAAAAGCTATTTTTCAGGCATCATGCCCCGTCATATAGCCCCGTCACGGAGAATTCCGATCGCAAAATCATTTGCCGTTATGCCATCGAAGGTCTTATCCATCGGCAGCTTTCATCTGTCTGTTGATCCATTCCTCGAGTTCTTGCAGATCAACTGCCGGTAATTTATCGAGATCGGGGCGAAGTCGTTCGGCACGTCGAGCGTAAACATGCTGTACTTTAGCAGCAGGAGTGGCGGTATTCCAGTGAAGCAAAACCCTAATGCACTTGTCGATTGAACCAGGGACTGCTACTTCGTAACTGCATAGGAGGGGGACATCTCCCCAGCCGAGTTGTCTTGCTGCGTATGCGGGGAACTCGGCGTCGAGGTCTTTGGTGAGTGTAAAAAACGCGCTAGCAAGGTCTTTTTTGTCGATTTCATTGCGGCGGATCATCAGCGCCAAGAGCTGCCGTGTTGCTTCAAGAATCTCTTCTCGATCGTTACTTTCAACCGTGGTAGCCCCACGAACTCCGCGACAAGTCATCGTAAACGCCCAGTTGAATCGCTGTTAGTAGGAAGAAGAATGGCCAATTCAAAACGAGTTCTTGGCAAATGTGGTTAAGAATAAGCTGTTATTCGATGCTTGCTTAACTTTGTTTGCTTAAGAACGGTCTTGATACGCAGAATCTAGCATGTTCGAGGGTCAGAGTACCAGCAGCTAATCGCCTAATCTCGGTTGTAGTTTATAAGCAAACGAAACTAATCAGGTTGATTGAAAGCAAATTAATTCGATGTTGCAGCCCTCAAGGTCATGTTTAATCGGTGCAATTCCCCAGTTTCCTGCTAGGTTTACAAATAACTTCGTCAACTTTTCTTAGAATTGGATTCGAGTTGTTGACACTTTGGCGCCGATGGCTAAGATTCTGCTCCACGCGGTTACGAAAGGCAGCAGCTTGCCTCACTCTTAGGAGTGTTCATAAGCAGCAAGACTTTGAAGCCGTCCGAAAGGGAGCCAGCTCAACCTGGCAAGATTTCGGAAAGCTATTTTGAAGAGCGGGGACGATTGCAACAGCAATTGTAGCCAATTTCAAAAGAGTTTCGAAAAACTTCCAAGAGGCACTTGACGGTTCGCCGTTGATTTGCGATCTTGGGGGGCTCAAGTGATCTTTGACAATTTAGTGAGTAACCTCCTTTTAGTCAGCCAAGACTGTATAGATACAGGCTTGGCGAGTGAATGAGGAAGCTATTTTCTCGACCTGCTCTTCGTAGTGGCAAGGGGAGGTAGTCGAGACATTCGCAAACCAGACCAAAAGATGAAAAGAGTAAGTAGCCAATTTAAGCTACTTCATGATATGGCTCTTTATCTTAAGCCTTCGGGTTTAAGCTAATGCATACATAAATTGAAGGGTTTGATCCTGGCTCAGAATGAACGTTGGCGGCATGGATTAGGCATGCAAGTCGAGCGAGAAGGTTCTTTTGCTTGCATTGGAACCGGACAGCGGCGCAAGGGTGAGTAACGCGTAGTTACCTGCCCGAGGGTTCGGGATAGCCACGGGAAACTGTGGGTAATACCGAATAACATCTCCGGATCAAAGGTGAGATTCCGCCCTCGGAGGGGACTGCGTACTACTAGCTTGTTGGTGGGGTAATGGCCTACCAAGGCTTTGATGGTTAGCGGGCGTGAGAGCGTGGCCCGTCACACTGGGACTGAGACACTGCCCAGACACCTACGGGTGGCTGCAGTCGAGAATCTTCGGCAATGGACGAAAGTCTGACCGAGCGATGCCGCGTGCGGGATGAAGGCCCTCGGGTTGTAAACCGCTGTCAGTTGGGAGGAAATACTAGGGGG
>CAYGQU010000283.1:2925-4644 GCA_964352045.1 uncultured Planctomycetaceae bacterium | reverse complement strand
CGAAGCACCATCGCAACTTTGCCACGTTGTCGAAAAATTGAAACACGAAAACGAGCTTGATCACCAAACGCAAAACCAAAGTCGGTACTACCCGTTTCGGTAAATTCTTGCTGACATCGTTCGGGCGTGATGCTTTTCATCAAGCCCATGGTGTCCGCTTCTTCGAGCACCTTTGTTTTTAGCTTTTGCATTCGACCGCTAAGTCGAAGCACCGGGGGTTGGCCAACCGTGATATGCAAATCGCTTGCGCCCTGTTTCACAACAGCCGAAAGCAATTTATCAATTAGAATCGTACCCATACCGCGTCGCTTACTTATCTTGGATTCAAATTTGCTTTGATTCAGATTGAACGGTGACAATTTCTAATTTGGAAAAGTCATCAAGGATGTCATCCTAATCGCCTACAACGGAATCCTTGTTGGACTCACGCGACTCCTTTGTAAATTGGTAACCGAGCGCAAAGCCCAACCTTAAACCCTCGCAAGCTGCTTACGAGACTCATAGTTTACCAACCACACCGGGCCGACAGCGACGGATTTGAAAGACCTCTTCCAAAAACCTTGCGTAGAACCCTGTTCCGTAAAACCTTCCGAAGTAGAAAGACTCTTGCCCCTAGGCACTAGTATCTGCTGCCGAGCCAGATTACGCAAGTATTTTGCCTGAAAAGGTTTAGGGCTTTTTCCAACCGTGCTAATCAGGCACTTTTTATCGTCTAACAGCTGCCTCGATGTCGAGCTGTGTAGGAAAATAAAATCCTGATTCCGATGGCGGTATATGGTAGCTAACTTGACGCACAGAAATCGCGTAAGTCTTTTCAATAAAACAACTTACATCAATAAAGTTAGCTCTGCTTCGTAACGCGGAAGACCTCTTCAAGCGTTGTAATTCCCTCACAAACCTTGCGGATGGCGTCGTCGTAAAGGGTCGACATGCCAAGTTTAACCGCCTCTTTACGAATTTCCTGGGTCGAGGCTCCTTGGAAAGTCAATTCGCGGATTCGGCTACTCATGAGCATCAGCTCAAATACACCCAAACGGCCTCGGTATCCACTGCCACCGCAGTTATTACAGCCGCGGCCTTTCATAAAAGTAGCCGTGGCGGCCATTTCGGGCGTGATGCCTGCCACATCCAATTCCGCCTGCGTCAATTGATGAGGCGCTTTGCACTTCTTGCAAACGACTCGCACCAAACGCTGCGCAAGAATACCAATCACACTGCCTGCCACCAAATAGGCAGGGACACCCATATCGACCATCCGAGTCACCGCCCCTGGGGCGTCGTTCGTATGAAGTGTGCTAAAGACCAAGTGACCTGTAAGCGAGGCTTGAATCCCCATCGACGCCGTCTCATAGTCTCGCATTTCGCCAACGAGAATCACGTTCGGGGCTTGTCGAAGCATCGCACGAATGATTAGCGCGAAGTCGAGACCTATCGAGTGACGCACTTCTACTTGATTAATACCAGGCAAGTAATACTCGACCGGGTCTTCGGCCGTGATAATCTTTCGGTCAGGTCGATTCAATTCATTGAGCGAAGCGTAAAGCGTCGTCGTCTTTCCTGAACCGGTAGGACCCGTTACCAGGAAAATACCGTTTGGTCTGCGGATCAAGTTGTTGAAGACTTTGAAATCGCGTTCTGACAGACCCAGTTGGCGTACGCCAACTTTAATGTTGTCTTTGTCGAGCAAACGCATGACGCAACTTTGGCCATGGTTTGTTG
>CAYGQU010000283.1:0-2915 GCA_964352045.1 uncultured Planctomycetaceae bacterium | reverse complement strand
TTGGCAACATGCTTACACGCAGGTCAAGCTCTTTCCCGCCGGCGGTGATCTTGATCCGACCATCCTGCGTCCGTCGACGCTCAGAAATGTCCATTTTTGCGATGATTTTGATGCGAGAGAGCAACGCCCCCAACAACCGACGTGGTGGACTATCCCGCTCCACAAGCACACCGTCAATGCGATAACGAATCCGAATACGATCTTCAAATGGCTCGACATGGATGTCCGAAGCCCGTAGTTGAACCGCTTCGCCAATCATCAATTGTACCAGTTTCACAACCGGTGCCGACGCTTCATCGACTTCCTCATCGGAATCGTCATCGTCCGACTCCGTCTCGGTAAAGTCGATAGCGGTATCGGTAAATTCTTGTAGCATCGAGTCAGCCGACTCGTCACCCATTTGTCCGTAGTTTCGGTTGATTGCTTCAAGAATTTGTTCGCGTGTTGCCAGCGCAATGTCGATCTTACGGTTCAGAATGAACTGAAGCTTTTCGAGTGTCTCAAAATCGTCGGGATCGCTAACGCAAATCTTCAGTGAACCATCCCCCTCTTCGATCGGGATCACTGCGTTCTCCCGCGCGACAGACTCGGGAACGAGTTCGACGATCGCTGGCGGAATCGGAACATCTTGCAGATGGATAAACTCAAAGCCATTGATGTCGGCCATTGCCTGAGCAAGCTGCTCGGCTGAAATGTACTCTAACTCGATCAGCGCTTGCTCGGTCTTCGTGCCATTCTTCTTGGCAATCGCTTCCGCTTCTTTCCACTGGTCGGGGCCAATAAGCCCCTTTTCAATCAGGAATTTGCCAAGCTTCGACATAAGTAGATTCGTTTCGAGCGGTCGGTCGGATGAATATAGGAGTCTATCGGAAAAACAGCCGATGGTGGTATTACGCTGCCATAATAACACTAAAGTGTAGTTATACAGACTAAAGAGGGGTGCCCCAGGTGTCAAACTGGGGGCACATTTCGAGCCCACACAATCCACCCCTAGCCTATTCTTGAGGTAGCTTCCGGGCCGAACGTCGAAGTTCAACCGCCGCTCGCCGCACCGTATCAGCCTCCTCAAGCAAATTCTGCATTTCAAGCCGATGGGCTATTTGCTCAAGCGAAAAAGCAGATTCGTAGAGCGGACGTGAAGAATTCGGTCGGACTTGATTCGACTGAGAACCCATCAAAGCTTGCTGCTGAGGCGGCCAAGCACCTTGTAAAAATACTGAGTCGATTTGTTGCTGGGGAAAATTAACACCCACCCGACTCGGCAACTTACCCGTACAGCACGAGAGAGGTTCTTCACCTTCAGCAAACGAACAGCTAGCGCATCCCTCAACAGGGCACTTACTGCAATCACCGGGGCAAAGGTCACAACCCTTCGCACAGGTTTTTGATTCGGTTGTCTTAGTAGCCTTATCCGCTACTCGCCGAACCGCTTCTTTGAACGCTTCGTGATCTTCCGAAGCAGCATCGCCCATCGCTTCACGCAAATCGACGATATTATCAGTAACCGTATCGGTATCATCTGCCGCAACCTGATCGCTGCCGCCCAGCAAAGGCCCCCATATAAAGCAAATCAATAAACAAGCAAAAGTCGAGGATCGCATAGATAACTACTAAGATGAGAGTTGGGGGCTCGATTAAAATCGCCCTTTTAGGCAATTCACCTACTTCGAGACTATCACGCTATCCCGGCAAGGGCAAGTTTCTCTTCGTGATACCGAGCAGACTAATCCCCAAAAACGATAGCAAACTGGTCGTTGGCTCGGGTACTTCCAAATTTGTGTAGTCGTAGATCACGGTAGATTCACCCGATACGGAAGCCGAGATCGCTAATCCAGACCCTCGATAGGTACCTAAGATTGCTTGCCTTGCAATAGCATTGATTAATAACACACCATAAGGTTGGTCGAATGCAAAAGTGTTTTCGGTATAGCTGAGCAATGGAACCGACTCCGTAACAGTCGTTGATGCCTGAGTAGCTCCTTCCGCTATTACGATCGGAATACTAAATGTCGAGGTATGTTCACCAACATCGGTTGGCTCAGCATGTCCATTATCAGGCGCCCAGCTTGAAAAAAAATCAATTTCTAAAGTAGCATTCGTCGGTCCACCGGTGCTCGTTATCTCTGGCAGCAAAAAATCAATCTCCAAATTCAGCTCGATATCGGCAAAATTCAATGATCGGCTACCCCCTTGATCATCGAAGGCATCGTAGCTAGCGATTCCCGATACAAGTGTCTCGGTTTCTGATATTTTGGCCGCGACAAGAGGATTAACAACTCCAGCACCTATACCAATTGCCAAAAGAGGCATCTTGATTTGATTGAGTAGGAATAATGTTGTAAAGCGGATCATGAGCAGGGACCTTTCGTAGAAAATTACCAATCAACAAGCCACGTAGACGCTTGCTATAGGTAATCCATAAGGAAACGAGCTGCCCGACATGATTTTACTCACTTTCTTAAGTACACCCCACCTCTGATTGCATCACGATAAAAACGAGCAAAGCCACCCCTACCCACTGCAAAGGTAGAGGTGGCTCGCTCTTCTAAGGAGGACCTAAACATTTCGTCTTGAACCGATGATCAAGCCGAGATGAACTCTTCTAGCTCGGCAGCCAATCGCTTTCGGGCAACGTGCAACCGACGCTTGATCGTGCCGACCGGTGCGCTGAACGCATCGCTCATCTCGATCAGTGACTGGCCCGTAACGTAGAAGGCAACCAAAGTCGATCGGTCCATTTCGCCAAGTCGGCCCAAGCCCTTATGTACCAATTCAGCTCGTTCGGCCGTAAGGGCCGAATCAAGAGGTGTCGCTTCGCTGATGCAAGTTGCTTCAAGCGTTTGTGGTTCGGTATCAATCGCTCGACGACGACGTACCTGCCGATTGATCGCCATCCGAACGGTAATCGACCGCAA
>CAYGQU010000282.1:0-4651 GCA_964352045.1 uncultured Planctomycetaceae bacterium | reverse complement strand
TGATGGCACTGCCCAATCGCTTAACAGAAGCTAGTGCCTCACCTCCCCACAGCCAACCCAAGGGAAAACGCCCACCGACAGTTACATTCAACTTCGCCTTGGGAAACTGTTTGCGTTTAACATGCCGCATCAAATGGCCGAGTGGAATCGCGACGAAACCATCTGGCTCGGTCGAAGCCAAGCAGCGGACAATGTTCTCGCGTCCAAGTCCGGCATCGACGAGTACCATGGTGGCACCGGTACGTAGCAATGCAAAAACGAGCGTAACGAATTCGATCCCTGGCCGAACCAGCATCACAATCCGTTTGCCTGGTCCGATACCCCTTGCCTGTAATCCAAGAGCAATTTGAGTTGCCTCCCGATCGAGATTGGCATAGGTGATCGAATCGAAATCGCCCCGCTTGTTCACCGCCACTAGGGCCAGCGCGTCGGGCCATTTCACGGCAATCGAAGCCAATCGGTCGGCAACGTTGACACGAGGGGACATTTCATCGGTAAGTGCTAACTCGGGCATGCCCCTATTGTTACGAGATTTCAGCAGTAAAGTAGGGCCTGTTTCTTACGACATTAGTCGATTAAATGATGGAATTTCTTCCAAATTGGCCCGTTTTTTGTTGACCCGAGTTTTCTCAGCAATTCAACTGATAGCGACCAACGAAACCTTCTAAAAAACTCCCTGAGCTTCCCTTGCTCCAAAACTTATCGTTCCTACACTTTTCACTTCTCTTGGACTCGTCTAATGAGAAACACCCTTGCTTGTTTATTATTACTCTTTACTTTCAACTCCGTTTCTTCTGCCAACTCGCTGACGTATCAAAATTTCACGGGGCAGTTGGATTATGTCACAACGAATCTGGGTGGTGCGAACGATACGGTCAGTATTCCACTGATTGGTAACACCGCTACGGCATCTTATGATAGTGGCATCCTCCCGGGCGGATCGACCGGCGGACGCATCTTTGAAGGACGCTCGACAGCCGGTGCTCTTGCAACCTTCTCATCGACTGGCTTTACGATTGATCTCAACGTAACTGCCGAATCAGAATGCGTTGATAATCCTACCGCAGGCAGTTGTCCTTCCGGCGTAACAACCAATGGCGAAATGGTTTTCGAGTTCATTCCCGACATGGACATGACGCTAAATCTCTCAGGAACTTGGACCGGTAGCGATGGTGGCGGCTTTAGCATCGTTGATTATTTCTACTTTCAACTCGAACGCGAGACAGCGAATCCGTTCAATCCTGAAGAGTTGATTACGATCGACACGAACCAAGCGACCACAACGCAAGAGAGTGGTATCATCTCAGAATCGGTCAACCTCTTAGCAGGAAACATCTACACGCTCAGTTTGTTCAATAAAACCGACACGATTTCGAGTAACGAATTACCTGTTGTAAGTGATTCAGGTACTTTTTCACTCATTGCCAATTCAGTTCCTGAACCCTCAACGATGGTGATGTTGCTGTCAAGCTTTGGCGTGATGGCAAACTATCGGCACAAAGCCTAATTGCTTGCTACCGGATTGCTTGCTGTAGGATCCAAATTAGTTGCTAACCTAAAAAACGTGCTGTCGATAGATTCGTATCGATAGCACGTTTTGTCTTGTTGTTATAATAGCGCACATGACTTTGGGTCACCGCTCCGTTTGATCTTCATCCGGATTGGTCGTTGTCGTGGCGGTTGCTGAACCGTTGGCTTTGACTTTTTCGGTGCCTTCCTCTGCTTCGGGTATCACTGCTTCGGGGCTTTCATTTGCTCCCATTAGGCGTGACAAGCTTTCCGGAATCTCGACGCCGCCGACATCCTTTAGCACCTGCATCATTGGTGGCAGCGTGCCGGCCATGCCGTGGAGGAAGTCGGCTGTATTCGTCCGTCCCTCTTTTCCGCCCCCATTTTCCCAAACAACAACTTTGTCGAACTTGATGTTCGAGATTGCCTTGGCTGAGGACTCGGCAAGATTGTCGAGGTGTTCGAGCATCATGAGCTGGAACGCTTCTTTTGCACCGCCACAAGCAGCGACGATTTGCTTGAGCCCTTCGCCCTTTTTGGCAAGGATTTCGTACTGACCTCGCGCCTCGGCCTCGAGCTTGGCATAAATCGCGGCGGCCTCGCCTTCGGCTTCGAGCCGACGTTTGGCTGCTTCGGCTTCGGCTTCGACGACGGTTCGGGCCTTTTCGGCTTTGGCGACCGCTTCGAATTCGGCACGCTTTTCTGCTTCAACACGTTCAGCATCGGCCAAAGCTGCTTTGGCCATTGCCCGGTTTTGGATTTCAATAACAGCCGCTTCCGCTTCTCGTTTACGAGCTTCCCCTCGTTCGTATGCTTCAGCTTTTTGCACGAGCAATGTTGCTTGTGAGGCGGCAATTTTGGCTTCGGCTAGGTTTTCCCCATCCACAGCCAAAGCATCGGCGTTGGCAATGGAAATACGTTTCTGTTGTTCCGCCTCTTTCACCTGAACTTCACGCTGGAAGTCAGCCGTTCGTTCGCCAACGGTCTGCTCTTTTAGTAGCTCAGCAATACGAACTGCCTGTTCTCGGCCTGCTTCGCGGGTGCCGATCTCACGTAGTTTTGTGGCATTGGCAACCTCGACTTCGCGTTCTCGTTCGGCATTGGCAACGCGAATCTCCCCCTTCTTCTGCTCGTCGGCCACATCGCCGCGAGCTTGTTGAATTGCTTCGCTGGCTGCTTTTTGGCCAATCGCGTCAATGTAACCCGATTCGTCCGTGATGTCGGTGATGTTGACATTGATAAGGATCAAGCCGATCTTCTTCAATTCGGGCTCGACTGAATTTTGAATGTGTTGCAAAAAGGTATCGCGGTCGCGGTTGATATCTTCGATCCGCATCGAAGCTACTACCTGGCGAAGTTGCCCGAAGATAATTTCTTCTGCCTGTTTGCGAATTTCTTGCGTTGTTAGTTCAAGCAAACGAATCGAAGCGTTGTTCATTAGCTCCTCATCCGTGCCGATTGCCACGGTAAATACACTGGGCACATCAACCCGGATATTTTCGATAGAAAGAGCACCGCGGAGAGGAATTTCGATTTGAATCGGGTCGAGACTCAAGTAGCGAAACCCTTGCACGAAGGGAAGAACATAGGTCGCACCACCGTGGATCGTTTTTGCTGTCTTCCCAGCACCAACAAACATCCCGTATTTAACGAGTATCTGGTTACTGCTACATCTTTTGACCATCGACTTGATGAAGCCAAAGAGCAGAGCACTGATCACGATTACGGCAAGGAAGATCGAGCCGAGCCAAATAACGAAAGGAACTTCGTTGGGTTCCGTTTGCGCCAGCAGCGAGGTCAAACTCAGCTGATTTAATAAATCGTTAATCATGGCATAATCCAAAGTGTTTATGGCTATTCTGTTAATTTATCAATTAGGTAGGTGTTCAATTTCTCGCAGCAACTTTTACGGTGTCATTCGAAATCACGTCTGTAATCATCACACTTACGCCTGTTGCCAGTCGTTCAGCATGATCGCTGATGGCTTGGTACTCGACCGTGCGGCCTTGTAGCTTCAGCTGAATTTTTCCTTTGGCCCCCGGATCAATTGGTATGTAAACCTTACCAATGATTCCGACGGCGTTCCGAATGTCTTCGTTGCCTGATGTTTCGAGTTTGAAAATTTGTTTGAAGACCCAATAGACAGCGTACATGGCGGCATAGCCCGCAACGCCGGCAAGGGTTAGAGAAACACTGGTCGACTGCCCCCCGGTGATCGAAGCCATTCCGACAAGCCCGAAAAAAGTCGCGGCTGCTGAAACTGTTCTGATGGAAATAATTTCTAAAAGCCAAAACCCTGAGGCATCGGTCGAGGCATCTCCGTCAAAGCCATCTCCCAAATCACCACTACCAAGGTCGAGGCCATCACCTATTTCACCCAGTCCGCCATCATCGAAGCCGAGAAACATCATTGCCAACTGCAAAAGGAGCATCCCCCCGCCAAATATGGCGCAGTAAAAAAAGAGCTTGCTCAGAGATTCAGGATTGATAATTTCTGCCAGAGGCATTGGCATGTTTCTCCGACCGAATAAGGCACCACTTCTCGTGTCGAGAAGAATTGCTAGAAAAAGAGGTAAGAAATGAAAGTTTGTGAGAGTAGTTCGTCACTGTCGGGCCAATCTTGCCCCGAAAAGCTCATTTTCTGCCGATTGGTACCGATAGTCAAAGGGATTTTGGACTTTCCCCAGAGATTCTGCGTTGAAAGAGATCCACCGACGGCAATGGACGGCATCCACTTTGGCGACTAGGCTGCTGAGACGCTAATTGCGATCCAACATGACGGCAATTCACGACCTGTACCGAACAAACATTTTCCCTTTATGCCACGAGATTCCTCCCAATCTGGACCCAACCGAAAGGGGAAAAAAAACACCGGACGTCGTCCCCACCAGGGTAAAGACATCTCGGTTCGCACGCTTGGCAAAGATAAGCAGGGGAAAGATCGTGGTTGGACGTTTGTCTACTCGCGTGAAGTGAAGGAGCGAGCCGAAGACCTTGAAGAAGTGATCTCAATGATCGAAGGGGGCCAACTTGAAATCGCTCTCGATGAACTTCGTTGGTTGCTTGCCGAATGTAGTGACTTTATGGCAGCCCATGCGTTACTACGTGAATTAGAAGTCCAAATCGGAGAAGACATAGAACT
>CAYGQU010000281.1:2680-4660 GCA_964352045.1 uncultured Planctomycetaceae bacterium | reverse complement strand
ATCGCTGCAAGTTCGTTCTTGGGATGCAGCAAGCGACCTCGGCCGTGCGTTTGCATCTCATTGATCCGTTTGTCGGATAGTTGTTTTTCGATCAGCCGAAAGCCACCCTCAGCCTCCGCGTCGGGCTCAACTCCCATGAAGTCATCTACTGTCGGTAACAGGCGAAACTTGCTTTCGAGGCGGGGGCGACAGGCAAGCAGACCTTTCGTGTAAGGGTGCTTCGGTGCGGTAAAAATATCGAGCACGGAGCCGTATTCAACCATTTTGCCTCTATACATCACGAGCACATCATCGGCAATCTCAGCAATCACACCCAAATCATGCGTGATGAACAGGATCGACATGCCACGCGTGTCTCGCAAGCGGCGGAGGATATCAAGAATCTGCGCCTGAATCGTGACATCGAGCGCTGTCGTTGGCTCGTCGGCAATGAGCAATTCTGGATCGCAGCATAGTGCCATGGCGATCATCACACGCTGTTTCTGGCCACCTGACATTTGGTGAGGGTAGCTATCGACCCTCGTCTCGGGATCGGGGATACCGACTTCTTGAAAAAGTTCAATTGTCCGCTTACGAGCTTCTGCTTTCGACATGTTTTGATGCAATTGCAAGGCCTCCATGACTTGATAACCAACCGTGAAGACGGGGTTAAGCGATGTCATTGGTTCTTGAAAGATCATGCTTACTTGTGCGCCACGGATACCGCGCATTTTAGACTCGGGCAGTTGCACCAAATCTTTGCCAAGTAAAGAAATCTTGCCCGATTCAATCTTAGCCGACGAAGCAAGCAGTTTCATAATCGAAAGCGAGGTAACGCTCTTGCCCGAGCCACTTTCGCCAACAATGCCTAGGGTTCGTCCCTCATCGATGCGAAACGAAACGTCATCGACCGCCTTGACCACTCCTTCTTCGGTATGGAAATAGGTCTGTAAGTTTTCGATTTCGATTACAGGCGTCGGCATGGCGACATCCTTAGCATATGGAGTTAATTGTCAGTCACCGGCATTAAGGCGTGGATCGGTTGCTTCTTGCAGGCCTTCGCCGATTAGATTGTAAGCCAAAACAGTGAGAAAGATCGCTAGTCCGGGGAAGACAATGAGCCACCACATTTGCATGTTGCTTCGCCCCGCACTCAGCAAAATACCCCAACTTGGGTTAGGTGGCGGGGCACCAAAGCCCAGAAAACTTAAGGCACTTTCGGTTAAAATAGCCGAAGCAACGCCAAACGTGATCGGTACCAGGACCGGCGCCATAGCGTTACGAAAAACATGGCGGAACATGATTGCAATTTTGCTAACTCCCACCGCTCGGGCTGCTACGACAAAGTCCATCTCTTTTAGCCGCAAAAACTCTGCGCGTGTAAGTCGTGCGATGCTGGTCCAACCAGTGCATCCAAGGATCGCCATCAGGTGCCAAATCGTCGGCTGCTCAACCACGGCAATCAAGGCAAGAATCAGCACCAACGACGGAATGCACATGACGACTTCAATCAAGCGGCTCAGAAGTAAATCAACCCAACCTCCAAAGAAGCCTGCAAAGGCACCGATCAAAATACCAATGATCGAGGCAATTCCCATGGAAACAAATCCAACCAGCAACGCGGTTTTGGCGCCATGAACCATTTGGGCGAAGACATCGACCCCTGCGCGATTCGTGCCGAAGAAATTCTGTCGGCTTGGTACGCCTTGGTCACGGGTCGGATTCGCTGGCTGTTCGGGCCATTCTCCTTTGCGTACACGACGATAAGGGTCTTGGTAAATGAGGGGCCAAATGGCCCAGCTGTTCGGGTCTTTCTCCTTGAGATTACCGACGTAAACACCTCGAAACCGATCTTTTTTGAAAATCGGGTTCTCCCAATCACGATGGAAGTATCCCATCGCAGGGAAGTATAGCGAGCCGTTATACGAACAGACGAGTGGCTTGGTCCCCACGATAGCTGGCGAAAAGATCGCTACGATCGCCATCAAAGCAACGTAACCG
>CAYGQU010000281.1:1272-2670 GCA_964352045.1 uncultured Planctomycetaceae bacterium | reverse complement strand
ATCGCGATTACCGACATACGTCGTTTGCAAAAACGAAGTCGCACTTCGGTCCAGAAACCACGAGATGGGTCTAAGCTTTGGGCATCGCCAGTTGATGTTGAATTGGCTACGGTCATTTTATTACGAATAGCTCACACGGGGGTCTACGACCGCATAGAGCAAGTCGGCGAGGAGTTGGCCAATCAGGGTCAGCACGCTAAACATCAGCATCAAGCCCATTAGGGTTGGGTAATCGCGTTCGCGAATCGACTCAAAGAACAGCATCCCCATGCCAGGCCAGCTGAAAATCTGTTCGAGAATAATCGCACCCGACAAAAGCGACGGAAGCGTTAGGCCAATCATCGTTACTAGGGGAATCAAGGTATTACGAAACGCGTGTTGGAGTAAGACTTTCATCGGCCCCACCCCCTTTGCGCGTGCCGTTCGGATATAATCTTGTCTGACGACTTCTTGCAGATTTGCACGAACGAATCGGCTGTAGTAAGCCAAACTCCCATAGGTGTAGCACGTTACCGGTAAAATGGCATGCTTGAGCAAGTCGAGCACCTGACCACCGAAAGAGAGTTCGGCATAGTTGTCACTGGCGATACCAAACAAAGGAAGCTCAAAAGCCGTTCCATTTAATCGAATGGCAAACAAAACTTGTAAGAGCAATGCGGCAACAAACGAGGGGAGGGAGTAAAGCATGTAAAGCACGGTGCTTAGGATGCGTTCGTCCGGTTTGCCACTGCGTGCCGAGGCAAAAAGCCCCATAGGTATCGCTAGCAAATAGGTAAGCAAGAGCGACGAAACCGACAGGACAAGCGTTGGACCAATTCGGGTCGAAATGATCGAGGCGACCGGTGCATTGCGCGACAACGAATCGCCTAAATCCCCTTGCAGTGTATTACCTAGCCAACCAAAGTAGGCAACATACCACGGTTTGTTGAGGCCAAACATTTCACGCATTCGCTCAAGGTCTTCCGCCTGCGGTACTTTGTCAGGACCCATGTTTTCGAGCTGTACCAGGAGCGGATCGCCTGGCATAAGACGGATTAATCCGTAGACGACAAATGTAATAAGCAACAGCGTTGCTGCCGCCATCAAGAGTCGTCGGATTAAGTAATCAAGCATTCGTCGTTCCGTCGGTAGCAGCTAAAATCAGGGGCGTTTTGGTTGCGTTTCTTTAAGCCTGAGTGCCTAGTCAAGCGAAGGCATCCAAACTGAACTGAAGCCAGGACTATAGCTATACGGCCCACGTGGGCTAAAACGATAACCACGCAATCGCTTATTGAAACCATAGAAGGAACTTCGAGTGTATAAGAATAGATAGGGCTGATCCTCGAAGATAAGGTTAGCGATATCGCCATAGAGGGTCGCTCGCTTCTCTTGGTCGAATTCGATTTCACCTTCATCGAA
>CAYGQU010000281.1:0-1262 GCA_964352045.1 uncultured Planctomycetaceae bacterium | reverse complement strand
CCGTAGTTGCGATCTTCCCCTGTGCCAAAAATATTTTTGGTTGTAAAAGGATCGGCACCGGCACCCCAACCTGCCATATAGGACTCAAAATTTTTCTTGAATGTCCGCTCCTGAAAAACAGCCGCTTCGAGTCGCGAAATTTTGCAGCGAATACCGATGCTTTCGTGATGTTCGCGGAACAGATTGCATATCGCGATGCGGTCGGGCTTATTGCTTACTAACAATGAAAATTCAAACGGAACAAGTCGGCCATTGATCTCTTTATCACGGATTCCATCCCCGTCAGAGTCATCCCATCCAGCGGCATCGAGCATATCCTCTGCTATGTCGAGATTTTGCTCATACAACGGCTTGGGATTTTTGGGGTACATCCACGAGTCGGGATGAAAAATGCCATGGCACTGTGGGTAGAGCCCGAAACAAAGGTCTTTCAGCATCTCATCGTAGTTCATGACATGAGCCAGTGCCTGACGGACTCGCACATCTTCAAATAGCGGATTTTTGAGATTCCAACCGATATAAAAAAAGGTCCATTCGGCGCCGCGTGCCTTGGTGTTGGTTCGATAAAAACTATCGCCATCGGTTTGCGTTAGCCATTGCTCAGCACCCAGCAAACCTTCGTCTATGTTGCCCGACTTGAGGGCTAGTAATGCAGTATTTTGATCTTCGATCACCCGGAAACGAATTGTGTTAAAGATTGGCTTATCGCGAACTTGCTTTCCTTCGTGCATGTAATACGATTCGCGGCGTTTTAGTAGAATCTCTTGGCCACGCTTACGGCTTGCGATCACATAGGGACCGCCAACAATTGGTTTTCTTTCCAGCTTCGCATGGTACTTACTATTCGTAAGTGTCGGGTCGTCGGCAATTGAATCGGCGTAAACATGTTCCGGAATAAGGGGGAAATTCAAATTCCATACGTTCACGGCTAAAGGCTTCTTATGGTAAAAAACGAGCGTCTGATCGTCGTAAGCTTCTACCCATTTTATTTGATCGGTCCCCGAACGAACTGCTGGAACCGGAACGGCAGAAGACATGATTACCTGGAATGAGAAGGCAACGTCTTTTGCCGTTAATGGCTTGCCATCTGACCAAGTCATGTCGTCGCGCATAATGACCTTATCATACATCCGATCCTCGCTTGTTTTCCAAGAAACAACGGCATCGGTACTAGCAAAAGGGGTCAAATTCCAGTCGTAGGAAAACAAGCCACCTGAAGTAAGCGAGCTCAACTGCGACTCGGAAATGCTACTCGAAAGCAA
>CAYGQU010000280.1:0-4670 GCA_964352045.1 uncultured Planctomycetaceae bacterium | reverse complement strand
CTTCGTTGGTTGCTTGCCGAATGTAGTGACTTTATGGCAGCCCATGCGTTACTAGGTGAATTAGCAGTCGAAATGGGAGAAGACATCGAACTCGCCCGCGGGCATTTTGGTTTCGCTTTTACGCTGGGCGAGAAAGCAATCGGTCGAGCGAATTGTCCTGGGCCCTTGCTCGGTTCGGAAAAAGAGAATGCCCCATGGTATGATGCTGCGCGCGGCTTAGCTTGGTGTTTTGAAAAACAGGGCAAAGGTGCAATGGCAGACCGCATCCTTGCGATCACAAAGCAATTCGATCCGACGGACCCGGCTGGTATTGGCGCGATGCTCGACGACCTCCGCAGTGGTGGCAGGCCAATCGTTACCCTCGGCTAAGCCAATCCCGTTCTTTTTTAATGAGAAAAAGAAACGCTACTCGTTGCTAATTAAGTCTAAGGCAAAAGAATCTGCTTGAGTTCGTATTCGACCGGCATATTGATTACACCCGTCGGCGAAACGTAGACCCATTTGAGCATCGCAGGATCGATTGCTTGTTTTGAAGATTTTTTTTCTTCTGGTTTTTGTGTTGCCATGTCGGTTTCATTAGGCACTGACTCAGGGGGTGAATCGAGATCGAACAAGTAAGCGAGGCCTACTTCGGTATCCGATTGCATGGTGGTTTCGAGGCCAACATGGTCGATTCGCTTTCCCTCGGGCGTTAACAAATAGCTTGGATTGTCAAAAACCCAACCCCGATGTGAAGCAAGCGCGTCGCCCGCGTTGCTGATTTCTAGCCGCATTTGGAGTTCCCAAATCGCGTTATTTTTGAAGAACCGCTCGAAAGTGACGGTCGTGTCTCCTTTGGATGCTTGTTGTTTTTCTATGGAATTGGCAATCTGTTCAAACTGAAACGTATGTCGCTTGCCGGGAATTAGGGCGTCGAGTGTTCCTTTGACCGATTCGATTGCTTCCGCCATGCGAAGGGATAATTCGAGTGGCAAGACGAGGTCAATCGCTTGCGAACCGGGGACGACTTCAATGTCGATCGATTCCTGCTCCGTCACTGCCAAGACGGGAATCCCCCCGTCGTCGATTACTTCGAGCTGATCGATTGGTTGTGAAAGGACTATAGGACCTAATTTTGGTTCCCACGAAATTTCAACGTGCAAGTCGATGGCACTTTCGTTTTCGTCGCGAAGTCCGCGCGTGCTAACAACCCTAAGCGGCTCGAATCGAAAGGGCCCCGCATAGGAGACTCCTTCAACTCTTGGTCGTAATCCAACGGTCCGATTGATGAGCGCCGTTTCACCCTGTCCGCCATACGCATAGACATCCAGCTTCGTTTGATCAAGGAGCTTATCGAAAGTAGGCCAAAAGAGAGCCTCTTTAGCCGAAAGGTTAATCCGCAGGTCATCAATTTCTTGTCCGAAATTGTTGCGGTTGTCGCGGATGCGATTACCCGACTGCTCGGCAATTTGCTTCAGTGCTTCGCTGAGCGGCATATCGACTGCTTCGATAGTAATTAGCGAACCTTGAGTCGAAATGCTTGAAATCAAAAGTTCAATTTGCTTACGCACTGATCCAAGGCCTGATCGAATCGCAGGAGTCATGTTCGATTTTGGAAGAGGCAACAATGCCAAGAGCTGCTCGGCACGACGCTCGGACTTGCCTGCTAAGGAAACTAGCTCTGTAACGGCAGCTTCTCGTTCGGCAAGAGTTGCGCCATCGAGCTGAGAAATCAATTGATTGATTTTCGTGACGCTAATGTCCTTGTCAGCTGATTCCATGGCCAAGGCTGAACAACAGCTTAGAAGCAGTCCAACCAGCAGTATGCCAGATTGATTGATAAACAAGGAACGAAGCAAAGGCGGACCGGTCATACGGATCACAACGCTTATTAAGGAAGTGGCCAATTTCAGACACCTTTCATTCTACGCGAAATGGGTTGCTAGTACGAATCGAGAATGGTTTCGAGCTAGGTTTTCAATGCCAACCGAGCTTTACTTACCAAGGATTCTGGATAGATGGCCTTTTCCCTAAGACCACTTACTTACCTGTTATTAATTGCATTGCTAGTAAGTGGTGATTTTTCTTGCCGTGCGTTCGGTGCCGAATTTATGTTCAGCGCTACGGTTGCCGGCAGAACACTCGAAGGCAAGCCCTTGGCCTGGACCGACACGACCATGACGCTGCTGGGTCGTGACGGGTATTTGCATGAGTTTGCGCCCAGTCAAGCCAAAGGGGGCCGAAAAACTTCTCCACGATTCAAAGGGTATTCGACCGTCGAGATGCGGCAACGGCTCTACGAAGAATTGGGCTCAAAGTTTGAAATCAATTCCTCGGCACACTACTTGGTAGCCCATCCGAGGGGACAAGACAATGTTTGGCTCAAACGTTTTGAAGAGCTTTATCGTTCGTTTGGTGCTTACTTCCGCGTTCGTGGTTTTCAGGTTGAAGAGCCACCCTATCCGCTTGTGGCAATCGTCTTTGGTAGTCGTGCCGAATACGATCGGTACGTTCGCAAGAATTCTCCTGGCGCACCGACCGGCGCGCTTGGGCACTATGAACCGCGTAGTAACCGAGTCTATTTATTCGACCAATCAAACGACTTTAGCGACCGTTGGGCAGATACGGCTTCGACGGTCATTCACGAAGCGACACACCAAACGGCTTATAACGTGGGGCTACATACTCGGTTTGCCCCTGGTCCTCGCTGGGTGAGCGAAGGGTTAGCAACCATGTTTGAAGCACGCGGAGTGCATAGTTCGCGTAGCCACGACGGACAATCTGACCGCATCAACTATGAACGACTGCGCGACTATCGCCAGACCGTCGAGCCGAGCGAACCCCTCGGCAGTTTGGCGAACTACTTGTCGAGCGATCAATCGTTTCAACGCCAAACGATCCCTGCTTACGCCCAAGCATGGGCACTGACGTTTTTCCTTAGCGAAACCCGTTCGCAAGAATATGCCGACTATTTATCGCGTTTGGCGGCAAAACCGAATTTCGAAGCCTATACCGCATCGGATAGGGTCGTTGATTTTGAAAGATCCTTTGGTGATCTGGAACCAGTCGAACGGCATTTCAAGCAATACTTGAATGAGCTGCGTTAGTTTTGCAACACCTAAGAGTCTCGCAAGTGGGGGGGTCGGGTCATCCGGCTTGGATTGATCGTCGGCATCGAGCCTGTTGGACGGGGCGACACCTTAAGTTTGCTTCCAGGAAACTAAGAATCGACTCGGCTGGTTAAGCGAACCTGGACGATAGCTAGCATTAGTGAAGGCGGGATCCCCTTGCAGGTTGGCTAACTTTTGCGGATGGCAAAAGCGAGTTGTTCGACGGGGACCAGCGGCATGCGTGTCGGTACGGAGATGATGACACATGCCGTGAAGAATTGTTATTTCACGATAGTGTTCTAGCTCAGATAGGAGATCGAGCTGTGTCCTCAATGCAATACGATGGATCCGATAACGCGTCCTCCCCACACGACCGCGTCATTACCCACCCAACCGTTTCTAGCTCGGCACCGCGCACCGATTTGGTAGCGCTCGCTTTTGCAGTCGCCCTGCCCGTTCTGTTGGTTCATCTCTTTGTCGTTAAGCCCGCGACAACGCACCTGAACCAACTTCGAGGGCAAGTCGCGCGACTCGAAAGTGCCATGAACGACCTCCATGGTAAGACGCCCAGCGCAGGTGGAGCAGCTTCGCTCATGGCGTCGCTAACCGAGCAAGAGCAAACGCTGGCACGCGCCGAAGAGGCACTCGACCGCATGGCCGATCTACAGCATCGGCTATCGGTTGGGTTGGACCAAGTGGGTCGATCGGTCGCGAAATTGGATCAGCTCGATCAATTTCGTGATCAAATTAACGACCAGGTCGCATTGTTAGATAAAGCAAATTCTTCGTTAGCTGAGTTGGCCCTGCTACCGGAAGAACTGCAAATCGCGGTTGATGACGCGAACAAGGCAGCGCCTGCCGTCAAGCAAATCGAGCAACTCCGCGATCGGTTGGGCGAAGCCAATCGGATAACGACCGAAGTAGCCGGACGAATGGACGAAGTCGTCGCCAAGCAAAGCAAGGTACTCACGGCAACGGATCGGCTGGTCGAAGCCAATGCATCGCTCGATAACTTGGTAAAGCTTGAATCTCGGCTCAATTCCCCGCTGATTGCAGCCGAGATTGCTAACGAACGGCTATCCGACTTGATTTCGCTCAAGGAGGCTTTGCTTGACGAGACCGAAAATCTCCCCGAAGCATTTGATACACTCGAACTCATGGTCGGACTAAATGCCGATATTCGTCGAGCGAGCGAAGTGTTCGGACCACTGCAAAAGCTCATTGCAAATCTCGTTATGCTCGAACCCTCGATTGCACGAGTCGCGAGCCTTGTTGAGCCGATAATGGAACGCAATACGGTAAGCCGATTGGGAGGAACGGAACTTCGCCTCGTGCTACAAGAGCTGAGAAGACGTCATTCCGAAGCGACGGAGCAAATGAATGACTCGGCCAACGCCGTCGAGCAAAGCGATGTGGCTAAGCTGCCAAACGAAAACGAGACAAAGTAATCATGTTAGAGCGATTTTCACATTGCTTTATCCCTTCGTACTTTGATTTTAGCCTACCACGGCGTTCTCCTACATCGTCGATGCACCGCATCGCCTGCTTCGGACTCCTTGTGGTAGACAAAAATCAAAACAC
>CAYGQU010000279.1:2329-4686 GCA_964352045.1 uncultured Planctomycetaceae bacterium | reverse complement strand
GCTTAGAGATTGGGGCCGAATTAAACCACAATGAAGGTTCCGTCGGGAATTCCCAATCGGTGTTTCCTCCTTTGCTGCCTAGTTTTACCGAATCGTCAGGGATCGCAATGCTTTTTTGCTTCCTTAGGAGACGTTCTTCGATCCCTGTGCGAACACTCATGCCTGCCTGTGCTAAGCAATCGCTAGCGACGGAGAATCCGACAAGCATAAAGGCGAGCGTAGCGCCAAAACTAAAAACAGACCTATTGCCAAATGGTCGATGCATGCCTCTTGCTCCGAACCTAGGGTAGAGAAGTAAATTGAATGAGCTAATGCTTACAGTTCCTTGCGCAACGATTCCTTAGCTCAATTCTAGCCTTTGTCTCGCAACAATGCGAATGTACCTTACTTACGGCTTTTCAGCCGAATCAAGCTGCTTATTCAGGCATCTTCCCTTGGACCAGTTCCTTTTCCCATTCCTGCATCAGGGGCCAATCGGTGGCACAGGTGCCGAAGTCAGCCATGTGCAGGTAGCCTTCCAGCCGATCGATCGTCTTTTGGACGTGGGCTGGTTCTTTGCGGAAGATCGGGCCATGGCTCGGCAGAAGCCATTCGACGTCGCTATCACGAATCCGGGTAAGCGACTTAATGAAATCAGGGATGCTGCTCCCGTGGTGGGCATCGATTACGCCGACCGACCCGTCACGAAACAGGTTATCGCCCGAGAAAAGCAAGTTCCCCATGCGGAACGAAAGCTGGCCATCGGTGTGGCCTGGCGTGTGCCATACCTCAAGTTCTAGATCACCCACTTTGATGATATCACCATCTTTAACCAAATTTTCGCATTTGGTTTTGGGCATCTCGAGATCAATTCCCTGGGCATCGATTTGGGCGAACGTCGCGATGCGATCCCCCGCCTCGAGTTTTTTGGCAGCCACTGGGTGGCATGTCACACTCGTTTTGAGCACTTGCTTAGCCTTTGCAAGCCCTTGAATGTGATCAACATCGGCATGTGAAGCCAACAGGGTCGAGCATTTGGAAAAAGGAAAATCAAGCTGGCGGATCAATTCAAGCACTTCTTCAACGGCATCTTCGTAACCGATGTCGATGAGCGTCCATCCGTTATCATCATAGATCAAGTAGACGCTGCAGGTTACCCGGCGGCGAGCTTGATGATTTAGTTCGATAACGTGAGGAAAAAGGGGTGTCCGCTGAAGCATGAGTTTACGCAAGGGAGGAAGGAAATCGACACATTGCAGCCCAACCCGCCAGTGGTTGGCCTAGCCTGAATGATAGATTTCCTAGCCGAGTATCGCAAGCAGGGCGAAAGTCGCGTGAGTCGAATAGACTATCAAATAGCAGATATTGGTATTCGTGCATTCGATAACCGACCAGCAATCCGACCACGACAGTTAGGCGCCCCGCATTGACAGTCGAAGGGTTGGAAGAGGTAATCTTCTGTCAAGTCGTAGTCCATTGTTAGCAATTCACCCTCTTCGATATCACGGGTAGCAAGGTATTCGTGCGTCGAGACATCGAGCATCGAATTCGGTTCGCAACTGTGCAGGACTTTGCCAGCCACGTAGGGATCGTCGATATGCTGATTAGGTCCTACTTGAAGTGTGTACTGGGTAATGGTTTCCCTAGAAATTCCATTCATACGAAACAATAGCGCGCCGGCAACAAAACGACGTAGCGCGATTAAGCCTTCACCACAAGCTGAGCTGACTTCAATAACAGAAAAGTCTTCAGCCTGAGGTTCGTTTGGAACAACAGGCAGGTGGGAGGGGTAAATTCTCATCGGCGGTAAAAAACCTTACTGGTGACTGAACTAGGAACCAAAAAGTCATTTAAGACTTTTTGTACCGTCGATTCTTCAAATTCTTTGCAGCTAAAAACATCAAGGTACATGTCGCGATGCGCGTCATTGGTGTGGATTACAATGGCGCTGGTTTCAATAAGCTGAACACCTGAGATGCCGGTTTCAATTCCTCCGCCGAACCGAGCGACGATCGGTTCGCCATAGCGGACCATATCAATTTCGTCGGCAATCACTTTGAGGAACTGCGTTAAGTCTTCGATGGAAAGTATCGCATCGTTGCAACCTAAGGCCGTGGCGATCAAGTGCTGGCCATAGTGCTTGGCCCCTTCGTGATCGATGCGTCGATATTCGGCGAGCTTTGTAGATGTTTCTGGCATAATTGTTGAGGGGAAAGAGGTAGTGTGCAGCATTAAACGTTCATCGAAAATGTAAGTCAAAGACGTATTTTCAACCCAAAAAAGTTAGAAACTAAACATCTTCTGACGAAAGCGCTTGGGGGAGAACTTTTAAGGGAACTTCCTGGAATGGCGTGGACTCAAGCTGGCGGGTGCTATTA
>CAYGQU010000279.1:0-2319 GCA_964352045.1 uncultured Planctomycetaceae bacterium | reverse complement strand
GCTATTAACTAACGGTTGCCGGCAAAGAGTTTGCCTGTCGTGGGGAACCAATCGCTGTGCCGCAAACCGCAGCTGATTTAAGCGCCATTAATTTAGGTGAGATAGTGGCGATTGGCATCAAAGTTTTAGCTTTCTAGCGACCAGATGAATAGTGCTATTTCTGCCATAATTTTCTCTTTGGATTGCTAGCAAAGTTGGGATCGACAGCGAGGGAGCAAAACGCCCGTTCACTCAAGAATGGCAGCCAAACCTTCGCGGTAGCTAGGAAAGGCTAGAATCGGACCGAACTCTGCAAGCAAGCGTAAATTGCTGACCCGCTTGTCCGCCCCGGCTCGGGCGGCTCGGGGCGAGTCAGCCGGAGGATCGCAATAGCTTGGTGTGGGGGCACCAAGTCGCCTCGCGACTTCGGCATAGTATTCACTTCGAACAGGTGGGTTGCCATCGCTTACGCAATAGACGCCAGGGCTGATTGCTGGGGCAGAAGCTTGGACAACAACTTTAGCGGCGTCATCGACATGGATTAAATTCAAATGACCCGACTGTGGAGCAGCGAGGGGCTCGCCCGCCATGAGTTGCTTTAGGTAAGGCAACCTATCGGGTCCATAGATGCCCGCCAGGCGGAGGATCACACCACGGTCAGCAAAGGGGCTTGCTAGTAAATTCTGTTCGGCCGCTAGCGAAGCGCGACCACCCTCTCGTTGCGGAACAGGGGGCGTTGTTTCATCGACCCAATTTCCGTCTGCCGACCCATAAACACCCGTCGTGCTGAGGTAGATTACACGCTTGACTGAATCGGTGAGTCGATCTAGTACCTTTTGAAACCCCCGAGCGTAAACTTCATTGATTGAGGCTTCTGCCGACCGATCATAGCCAACGGCGTAGAGCAGCGTCGAGACATCGTCAAAGGCTGATTCGCCAAAGGATGAAAGTGAATCGCAGTTCGTAACGTCACCCACCAAGGCGTTAAAACCTTGTGCCACCAAAGACGCAGCCCGTGCGTTGCTCCGGCTTACAACACTCACACGATCGCCTGCTGCGAGCCATTGCTTGGCAACGCGTTCGCCGACGTAGCCGCAACCAAAAATCAAACGATGTGAACTCATAGCTCCACTTCTTCTTACAAGCATTTAGGGATCAACAGGAAGTATTGCCTCGATAGTCGTCGTGTTTTCATGGGATATCGAACGGCTTCCTTAACCACTATACTGCGATTCTGTTAACGCTGCTGCTCCCCAGAGAGGGAGATAAGCTGCTAACAAATCAACTTGCGTAGGCGATTGTTATGACGAAACACAAAAAGGAAATACCTATTCTCGGATGGCGAGAAGTCGTATCCCTTCGGGAGCTTGGTATCCCTAAAATACGCGCCAAAGTCGATACCGGCGCGAAAACCTCTTCGATCGACGCGGTTGAGTGTGAGGTCTTTGAAGATGCTTTAGGTGTTGAAATGGTTCGTTTTGTCGTAAGAGTTGGCAAACGAAACTACGATTGTGAATGCCCCGTTTACGAGCATCGTAGCGTCCGTAGCTCATCTGGCCATGAGGCGATACGCCCGGTGATTGTAACCACATGCCAAGCGCTTGGTATTAAGTGGCCAATTGAATTGACATTAGCTGATCGCGAACAAATGCGTTATTCAATGTTGCTGGGCAGAGAAGCACTCAGCGAGCGATTTGTTGTCGATCCAGGAATGTCTTACCTAGGTGGTAAGCATCCGAGTCACAACAAACCTAAACGGTAGCAGATGCGATGCTAAAGATAGTCAAATAAGGTCGATCCGATCGCAAAGTGATCGTGAACCTTCGATCCTAGCTTCACTTTGACATTTTTTAGACAGATTGCCGACTGTTTATCCGATGCTGCCAGGGTCTTCTTGACCTTTGGCGCCCGATTCGAGGTAGGCTGCCAACATGATTTGGGCTGCCAGGGCGTCGAGCCTCGCCTTGCGTTTTTTTTTCGTAAGATTCGCTTCTTGTAAAATCGCTTCGGCTTGTGAAGAGGTGTAGCGTTCATCAAAAAATTCGACCGGTAGCTGAGTTAACTCGCCAAGCCATTTGCCAAACTGACGCGCTTCGTGTGATTTTTGACTTTCGTCTCCGTTGAGATGCACCGGCAGTCCAACCACCCAACGTAAGAGCCGCTCTTCTTGCGCAAGTCTTTTGAAGTACTCAGCATCAAGCTTTTCATTACGACGATTATAGTTCTCTAGCGGCGAGGCCATCGAGACTTCTAAATCGCCGATCGCGATGCCGATGCGGACCGTACCAAAATCAATGCCACCGACACGACCCCGTTTGACAGGCTGCGATTCTTCAGATT
>CAYGQU010000278.1:0-4689 GCA_964352045.1 uncultured Planctomycetaceae bacterium | reverse complement strand
CAATCTAGCAACTCGCAACGGTTGCGATAGAGATATGCTGATACAGCCGACGGTGACTTCTTAATTTTTTTGGCCAAACTAGCAACGCTTCCATCAGGTCGATATCGCTCTTGAATTAGTTCTTTATGTTTTTCAGGCAACAGGTCTAAGCATTCCTCTAGTGCAAGTGATCGCTGATCGATGGATTCCCCTACCGTTGATGAACGTGTTGCAACCAAAGCAAGTAATTCGTCACTAAATAGATGCTTTTCTCGTTGTTGCTTTCTTCTATCAGCTAGTACTTCGTAATACGAAATCTTATATGCCCAAGCCACAAAGTTAGTCCCTGGTTCAAAGTCAGCCGACTTCTCTAGCATTACTAAATTAGTCTGCTGCAAAATATCGGTAGCACGCTCTCTATTAAGCACAAGCGATAAAATGTAAGCATACAGACGAGTTTGTACTCCAATTATTTGAAGTACGAATTCGTCGTTATCTCCTTTGCCTGACATTACTTATGGGCCACTCAAAAAAAAGCATTTTGGTCGCAAAAACATACAAAGGTTTGGCTATGCGGCTCAACGCATAATTCAACCGGCCCTGTTGTAGAGCAGTAATACTCCACTAAATCGACTAAATCTGACGTAAAAAGCGTTCAGAATTACAAAGTTAGATCATTTGTAATTTTTTTCGTCAGATTACAACCCTTGAGCGGAGTATTTAAGATACCAAAATCAAACATTAAGGAACGAGCATACGGGCTTATTCCCAATTTGGTTGCTCTTCACAACTACTTTTTTCACGCAGCGATCAGCTGCAATGGTCCCCTTAGGTCGATAAGCATGCATCAAGGAACGACTCAATGCACACAGATTTCACCCTGCAAGCATAATAATTCAATCTGCAAGACAGAATACTTTGCAAGAACAGCAAGAATTAATACTCCTGAAAATCTATGTATTATGCAATATGAAAATGGTCGTTTATTAACGAAAGCGTTTACGCTCGTCGAATTGCTTGTAGTGATCGCCATTATTGGGATTCTTGTCGCTCTTCTATTGCCTGCAGTACAGGCAGCCCGCGAAGCTGCTCGGCGTAATAGCTGCAAGAATAATCTTCGCCAGCTTGGTATTGCCCACTTGAATTATGAATCGACTAACGCGCGGCTAGCCCCTGGAAATACTTGGCGTGAAAAGCCTAGTAATGCCGACCCAGGCCCTCGTTTTACTCCTAATGTTGTCTTCTTAATGAGCTACTTGGAGGAAGGGCCTCGATTTGAACTTTATGATCGCAACGTTGATTGGGACGATCAGTCAGTCGATATCCTCACGGCTTTGGGATCTCCTATGCCTACCTATCAGTGTCCCAGTGATGAATCACTTCGGATGACGGCTACGACTTCTGGCGGGGGTTCAACTTCTGATCAGTTTTTCGATGCTAAAGGTAATTATGGGGTCAATTGTGTTTCACTTTTTGCATTCGATCAGCTCGACAATCGTTTGTTATCAGAGGTTGCCGAAGATGCTCCTCTTATTGGAACGGTTTACGATCCTACGACGGAACGAGGCGTTGGACCAGGAAGTCAGAGTGCTCCCTTCTCGTACAACTTTGGTGCAAAACTTTCGCAAATCACTGATGGTACGTCAAAAACATTGATGATGATGGAAATGCGGCAAGCTCCCACCGACGTCGGAGCGGTCGACCGGCGAGGTCGCATTTGGAATCACTTACCTGGTTCCTATCACGTGACCGCCTATCTGCCCCCTAATGGCACAACGACACCTTATCCAGGACAAGATGCCAACGTGAAAGGTGACCGAGGAACCTGTGCCGATCAATCGGAAATTGGATTGCCTTGTACACCCACAGGCCAAGAGCGCCTTATGCATATGGCTGCAAGAAGTCAGCATCCTGGCGGTGTAGTGGTCCTCCTATGTGACGCTTCGGTTCATTTCTTACAGGACAGCATTGATCATCCGACCTATCAGCGACTTGCTAATAAAGACGATGGGGAAGTAACGGATATTCCTTAGACTTCGATATTGATAATTAGAACCAAAAGGGTTCACTGTGCTGCTACTTATCCAACAAACTTGACGACTTTTCTACTCTCGACGAGCTAACAAAGGTAACACAAATGTACAACATCTTATGGCGGGTCGCTGTCTTGGTGACAGCAGGTTTTATCTTGATTGATTTGGGATCGGCTCAAACCACGATCTTGCTTTCTGATACTTTCGAGCGAACTACGGGTAATGCTATTCCATCGAATGGCGATACTTTCAGTGATTGGGGAGCTAACAATAATGCTCTCGGTGGTTCGATCATTCAAACATACCTCACGACCCCTAGCCGACCTCCTGCTGACGGCGGGGTCGACCAAACGGTTCAAGAGGTTGATGACCCAGCAAATGGCGAAAACGAAGGAGTTATTCGCTTTGGGGTAACAGCAGTTGATTACAATCTCGCGACTGATCCCAATGTGCTCGCAGGTGGTGGCTACACGGTTGAATTCAAAGGAAGACGCTCCGCAGGAGGTTTCATCTCTTTTTCACTAGGAACCAACCCCAATCTGATCAGCACAACCTTAGGTGGAGCAGCCTTCTTGCCTGTCACAAGTGCCAATGCTGGCGAACACGCTTACATCTACCAAGGTGGTGACTTTGCTGACCTACGAATGCAAGTCTTTGAATTTGGCGGAGACAAGCTCGATCCACCGGGTAATGTCGATTTTGTAACTAGTGACGCTACAGCCGAATTCACCTCAGTAGTTACTGTTCTTGCACCCAATGGATTTGCTATCGGTGATGATCTTAATATCTCAGTAACCGTTGATGGAAGTTCTGTATCAGCACTAGATCATAGTGTGACGATTGCCTCTGCCTTCCCCGGTTACGTTGCTTGGTCATCTAACTCGGGCGGTGCGATTATTGATGATGTCATCATCACCGCACTTGGTACCGCTACAGGTCTTGAAGGGGACTTTAACGATGACAGTGTCGTTGATGCAGCGGACTACACCGTATGGCGAGACAATCTTGGCAGTAGTTCTTCAGTTTTAAATGGAAACGGCTCGGGGGCAGCGACTGTCGTAGCAGCTGACTACGACTTGTGGGTTACCAACTATGGTAGCACCTCACCTGCAACAGCTAGTGCTGTGCCTGAACCTGCATCGGCACTGCTCATGCTTACGGTGGTCTTAGGCGCAGTGATCCATAGCCCTAAGCATTCGTAAAACAATTCATTAGAGAGACGCTCTTTAACTTACAATCGTGACTACTTTTCTTTTCTCCAGGAGTTTGACCTCATGAGACAATTGTTTATTTACTCCCTATCTGCACTACTATGTGTAGCTACGGCAGAGTCAGTACTGGCTGGCGTCGTCTTTTCTGATTCGTTCAATCGCATTGAAGGGAGTGGTGATCCTAACGGTAAACCAGCTGATCCTAATAATTTCTCTTCTTGGGGAACGAACGATAATGCTTTCGGTGGAACGAACACCGCAGCTTATGTAGTTGGACCGAACCGTGGTGGTGGTGCCAACGCGGTTACCGATGGTGATCTTGCCTCGATGATCGAAGGGGTAGCTCGTACAACTTACGATGCTGTAGCCGATGCTCCCAACGGTTTTAGTGTAGCTTTTGACTTCGGTCGTTTTGCACCAATTAGTGCTGGTGGTACGGGTGGCGGATTTATTAGCATGGCACTAGGTTTTGATCCAACAATTACTCCTTTCGGATCAGCAGCCAACACGGCTAACTCGCAATTTGCTGTGCTGTTTCAACAAGGGGTTGGGGCCAATACCGGTAACACGCAAATTTTTGAAGATGGCGCCTTCCTAGCTGGCACAGGAAGCGAGGGGCCTGTCGATTACGGCGATCCCCTAGCTGAACATTCTGTGCTTCTCAACTTCACGCCAGCAACTCCGGGTGCCTACGGTGCTGCTGATATTGTTAACGCATCGTTGAGTGTTGATGGCGGCTCTCCATACAACTTTAGCATCTTAGGTGGCGATAACTTTGGTACGGTCAGTTTCAGTAGTAACGGTTTTGTGCACCGTTACATTGATGACCTTGTAATTACAGCTGCATCGGCTGTTCCAGAGCCAACAAGCTTTGCTTTGCTTGCTTGTAGTGCTTTGGGTCTCGTAGCTAAGAGACGTTAAGAGATATCAGTGGGTGGAGTGCTGCCGCATAATGAATGCGATGCGGCAGCACTTTTTATTTCAACTACGATTCATACAAGACCGCTTCGACATGATACTTCGTTCTTTGTTTTTGCTTTCTCTCTTCACTGGAACCGTGATAGCAAATTCGCCTCCAAATATCGTTCTGATTGTGGCCGATGATCTCGGTTGGCGCGATCTTGGTTGCTACGGAAGTGATTTCTACGAAACACCTAATCTCGATAAGCTGGCTGCTTCAGGCGTTAAATTCACTAATGCTTATGCAACTTGTCCTGTTTGCTCTCCCTCTAGAGCAAGCCTAATGACGGGTAAGTATCCAGCACGCTTGGGATTAACAGCCCACATTGGAGACACTCAACCAGGGCAATGGAGACGTGACACTCCCCTCAAGCCCGCTAATTATGTTAGTAATCTTGACCTCGACGAAGTTACGTTAGCAGAAAAATTTCACGAAGCTGGATACGCAACCCTACATGCTGGTAAATGGCACTTAGGGGGTCAACATCATTGGCCAGAGTACCAAG
>CAYGQU010000277.1:2057-4708 GCA_964352045.1 uncultured Planctomycetaceae bacterium | reverse complement strand
GCATAGATTATAAAAAAGCACGGAAGCACGGGAGCCAATAGGCTCCTGTGCTTTTAGTTTATTTCTAACTGAGCAATTATTCAGGAGTCGAAGGCGCGGGTTTCTCGCTGCTTGGTTTTGATTTAGAAGATAATTCGTATCGTCGAATTTTTCGATCAAGTGTCGAGCGTTCGATACCTAATATCGAAGCGGCTCGACTCTTGTTCCAACCGGTAGATTTCAAAGTGGCAAGAATATGCCGACGCTCGACTTCTGAGAGGGGTACTGCTTCGTAAGCGCCCCCTTTGCCAAGCGGAAGTTCTGCTTCAGTATCGCCCGATGTTTTTAAGGTGGATAGAACCAAGTCATCTACTTCGATGACATCGCCTCGGCAAAGAACAACGGCGCGCTCGACCACGTTCTTCATCTCACGCACGTTGCCTGGCCAGCGATAGGTGAGCATTGCCTCCATGGCCCGGCTGCTGAAGCCTCGCAAACGGCGTCCCGTTTCGACGTTGTAGCGTTCTAAAAAATGTTCGGCTAATGCAGGAATGTCGGCAGGGCGTTTTCGCAACGGGGGAACGATTATTTCAAGCACATGTAATCGGAAGTAAAGGTCTCGCCGAAAGGCACCCTCGGCAACTTGCTGTTCCAGATCACGGTTCGTAGCCGCAATGACCCGGACATCGACTTTAATTGCTTTACTGCCGCCGACACGCTCAAAAGGATGCCCCTCGAGAACTCGCAAAAATTTTGCCTGGATCGAGGGACTCATTTCGCCAATCTCGTCCAGCATGAGTGTTCCCTGGTCTGCCGCCTCGAACTTGCCTACTTTGCGGTCCGTCGCACCGGTGAAGGCTCCTTTTTCGTGGCCGAAGAGTTCACTTTCAAGCAACGACTCGCTAAGTGCGGCACAGTTTAGACAAACAAAGGGGCCCTCGCTGCGGGGGCTGCTGAAATGAACCGCCCTGGCGACCAGTTCTTTCCCGACCCCACTTTCGCCTCGGATCAGTACCGTTGCACGACTAGGAGCAGCTCGTGCTATTTCCTGCGTAACGCGTAGGATTGCATCACTTTCGCCAATGATCTCGCTTTGCACGCCAAGGCGTTCTCGCAATTGCGTATTTTCGTCACGAGCCTTGTCAAGATTTTCGGCAAGTTCCTCGCGGTGTTCGAGGTTGCCTAGAGCGACCGCAACCGTATCAGCAACGGCAAGCGTGAATTCGAGATCCTCAGGATCAAGTGGTTTGGAGGAGTTGGTCGAATAAAGATGGACAATACCAATTGGCCCTTTTTCGCCACGAATCGGTGCGCATAAAACGCTTGTTGCTAAGATATCGCCACTTGAATCTCGGGCACCGAGTTGACTGTCGTCCATCACGTTGCGTGCCAGCACACCTTGGCCCTCTCGTTGTACGGTCGACCAAAGGAAGCGAGATATTTTCTGATAACGGTGCGTCGAATCACTACGCGAGGCAAGTTGCCTAAGGGTCGGCTCGGTTCCCTCTTCGGTGTAGTCGAAAAGCATCAATGCCCCAGCATCGGCTTGCGTTCCTTCAAACAAACCGTCCAAAGCAATTCGCGCCATAGGACCAACATCGGTCGCCTTGGCAAGTTCAAAGGCAAGTCGGCAAAGCATTGCCGCTGCCCGTCCTACTTTGGGGGTCGAGTCCGATGCGGCAAGATCTTCACCCGAAAGCGAGTCAACATCGTAGCCTGGCTCAAGGTACTTACTCTGCTGCCGACGGTGCGTGATATGTGTCGGCTCGGACGGGTCGATATCGAAGACGCTTTCATTGTCTTCCTCGACTTTGTCGGCTTCTTCATCAAGATTGACCGAGATGCCAAGACCACCTGGGCCTAAGTCAGTAGAACCTGAGATGGACTGTGAAGCACGCAGTACGTTTTGCGAATCGGGAAAAGCTTGCGATAGGTCATCAACGAAAGCGAGGCAAGCACTACCAACACGAATGATGTCGCCTGGTTTGAGAGGATGGTCAGCGGTTACTCGGTTGCCGTTGGCTGTGGTGCCGTTACGGCTTTCAAGATCGCGAAGTATCCACTCACCTTGCGAGGAAAAAACCTCGGCGTGGTTACGACTGCATCGTTCATCTTTGACAACGATTCGGTTCGTTGGGGCGCGTCCGATCGTAACGGTCTCGCTCGGCAGGAGCCGAAAAACATCGGTCCATTTCGATCCTTCACGGATCACGAGGTAAGCGGTAATGTCAGACGATTCGGGCATGGAAAGGGTTTTGTTGTAGGTACGGTCGATAACCGAATTGCAAAAACAGTGTTGCAAAACAGTACACTTTTTAGGGTGGCTCTCCCAATTTTTTTGAAAGTTTGGCAGCCAAAATTGTTGAAAAATCAAACACCTCAGTTCCCTAGCCTAAAACGAGGCCCCCCTATTAAGCAAGGTAAGCCCTTAATAATTCTAGGTTTAGGCGAAATCAGAGCCAATTATTCCGATTTCCTGGTCCTTAAACCGCCGATCTTGGTGATTAGAGGGGCTTGGATAAGCGTGAGGGGACTTCAAAACCACTTCAAAGCACCCAATGCCGATGTCCCAAAACTGGCCAAACTATTTGATACCACACGACTTACCAGCTATCCTCAAGGTTTGTAGCAAACGTCCCTGCTGCAACGTCCCTGCTGCAACGTCCCTGCTG
>CAYGQU010000277.1:0-2047 GCA_964352045.1 uncultured Planctomycetaceae bacterium | reverse complement strand
TAATTAACCTCGTCAGTAATGAATGGTTAGTGGCTAAATAAAAGCCATAGGTTATTACCCTTCAGCCTTGCCTAGTGAATAAGTTTCCCAAGCTGTTGGTGATGAATCAATTAATACGGAGAGAGTGGAAGATGCTGTTTCGGCTGCCTACCTACACGGCGTTACTCGCCCTACTTACAGTGGTCTGTTTTGAATCTGTCGGCATAACGGAAGCCGATGCGGGGGGCCTTGTTCGGGCGCCAGCGGTCGGTGGCGTTTATGTCGATGCCGAGGGGGTGGTCTCCTCGCCTGCCGTTGACAGTAGCGAAGCGCTGCAAGCAGTTTGGCAAGCTGGGCTCGAACCAGTACCCGCTGATCTTGAAGCCTATACCGATTTGCGTTTTGTTTCGCTTCGTCAACTCGAAGCCAAACTAGCGGAAGCCAAAAAAACCAACGAACCAATTGCTGACGAAGTGCGCTATTTAGCCGGTTTGCTTCGCGTGAAGCATGTATTGGTTTACCCACCAGCCGATGGTAAGCCGGGCGACATCGTCTTGGGTGGACCTGCCGAGGGTTGGAAAGTTGACCAACTTGGTAACACGGTTGGCATGACAACGGGGCGACCTGTGTTGATGCTTGAAGATTTGATCGTTGCGTTGCGTGCGGCGGATTCATCTAACGGCCCTGGCATTAGTTGCTCGATTGATCCTACGAAAGAAGGTTTGGCACGAGCTCAACAAGTACAGTCGCAACTGACCGTTGCTGATGGCCCGCTGGTAGCTTCGAGACGATTAGAGCAAGCGCTTGGCCGTCAAACGATTAGTGTGAGTGGCGTACCAACTTCAAGCCATTTCGCTCGCACGCTTGTAGCGGCAGACTTCCGTATGAAAAGACTTGCCATGGGATTTGAGCAAGCTCCCGTTTCAGATTTACCTAGCTATATTCAAATGGTGGGTGCTGCTGGGGCTAGCAAAAACATTTTGCCACGCTGGTGGCTTGCAGCCAACTACGAACCGCTTGCACGCGACCAACAAGGGCTCGCCTGGGAAATTCGGGGCCAAGCTGTGAAGTGCCTTGCTGAGCAAGACTTTGTTGATGCCGAAGGCAATATTAAGCGTGGCAAAGGCAAAGCGACCGGCGCCAGCCGATGGGCCGACAAATTCACAAGCCAATTCGATGAATTAGCAGGTCATGACTCGGCCTTTGGCCACCTACGTAATGCACTCGACTTTTCGGTTGCAGCCGCTCTGATGACCAAAGAAGGCTTGTGGGATGTTGCACAAATCGAGACGCCCCAGCTTGCCAAGGAGTATGAGCTGGAAGCCTACGATGCGCCAAAGAGTGTTGCGACAAAGGCAACTTTCCTCAAGAAGGGCCGCAAGTGGGTTATCACCGCATCGGGCGGCGTTCAAATTTACCCTTGGCAAATCGCAGATAAAGTAGTTGAAGAAGAGTCACTTGCCCCGCTTCGTGAGCAAGCGTCGGTGATTGCTCAAGGCAACTGGTGGTGGCAGTAAGCCGCGACGCATTGCGTAATATCGACTGATAAGAATTACAGGCCGCGTGGTTAACGAATCACGCGGCCTGTTTTGTAACGCATCATATAATCCTACGGTAGCACCGACAATCGTTCGTCGTACGTTTGTAGTAAATCGCCTTACGAGGCAAACGCTCTCGCTCACGAAAGTCGTAGCTACCTAAACTCAAAAAAGTGGAGCTTACGAAGCCATTGCAACTGGTCGGTTTGGATAAGCTTTAGCCGTTCGGTCGAGTACGCCAACGCATGCTCGCCAAGCATCGTCCGCACTAATCTCGCACATGGCACTGTTGTCTGCTTTGCGGCGTTCACGGCGATTTCCCGCCACTAGTTTTTTAAGCACTCCAGCATGGGGTGTTCCGTAAGGTCCACAGTCGGAAGGGTGCGTTGCTCCATGGAGGCTAACCGTAGGTGTACCCAGGGCAACTGCCAAGTGCATTGGTCCCGTGTCGCCACTCACCATGATTCTGGCTCCGCCGATGAGCGAAGCGAGTTCATGAAGCGTTGTGTTGGGTGCCATTGTCCCCCACC
>CAYGQU010000276.1:0-4716 GCA_964352045.1 uncultured Planctomycetaceae bacterium | reverse complement strand
CCGCGATCGAAGGCGAGCGTTA
The DNA here is from genome assembly GCA_964352045.1 of uncultured Planctomycetaceae bacterium. Taxonomy (GTDB): domain Bacteria; phylum Planctomycetota; class Planctomycetia; order Pirellulales; family Lacipirellulaceae; genus CAYGQU01. Next base: position 4,694 of record CAYGQU010000276.1, on the reverse strand, counting down.
CGAGCTGGCTGCCGAGTTGCGAGACCGAATTGTAAGCCGAAGCGATCATTAACCACCGCGTTCAAAAATGATTGATCAGACCCAATTTTCCGAATGCTAGCACGGCATGGTTGCTCAGTTACAAAGTACCTCCCCCGTTTGTAAAAGATACGAAGGAGCACTTAAGGCAAAATACGTCAAGATCATTTGCTAATGACTTTACTGCTGGTATTAAAGCGGTTTTCTAAAAAACTTTTTCTTTGTTAGAACCTTGGCACACTGTATGCGTAATGTGTCTATCAAGGGCAGAGAAGATGCTCCTTGGCCACGTCAGTTGGAGCTGTCGCGGCAAGCTAATTAGTTTTAACTAGTTGGAAATGGTTCGGTAGCGCGTGCTACCAATTACAACTTATCTTGCTGGCGGTAATACCGCCAGCCACCAACCAAGGGAGTGATATTATGTTGGTTTTAACACGGAAGCCACAAGAAAAGATCCGAATCGGCAACGACATCACCATCACGGTCATCAAGACCAAAGGAAAGACGGTTCGCTTAGGAATTGAAGCCCCCAGCGATGTGACTGTCTTACGCGGCGAACTTGAATTCGATCTAGAAGATCACAAGCAGCCAGAAGACAAAATCTCCTCGTCACATAATAATAGGGTAAAAAGCGAATTCGCAAATCCTTGTCAATCGGAATCGGAATCCGATGCACGGTTTGCGAGAACCTCTCGATCGCGGATTCAGTCAATCTTGCCCGAGCTATTGGGTGATGCCGGTCCGTTGCGTAGCATGCTTGATCGCCGTTCGGAGCTTACGACTTAATCGGTGCTGATATCTACTAGCGTAGTGCGTCGATCAAATCGGTGGTCGCAGGTGAAGGTTCGTTAAGATCAAGTAAAGTGAAGTCGAACAAATCTTTACCGGCAGTATTCTTGATGTCTACTAAGCTAGTTCGTTTGAATCGCAGGCCTTCTGGATTGGTTTGATCTGCTTTCGTATATTTCCCTTGAAAAAGATCCCATTTGTTTGCGTAGTCGGGCTGCAAGGCAAAATAGAACTCGCCACTCTCAACAAGTTTTCTGCTGATTGTTCCTGTGTCATTACCGCTGTCGAAGGCAATAATCATTGGTTTTGACGAGGTGTGGATAGCTGTTTTACCCGGCACAACTTTTTGTGGAATACCATCAAGCAAGTAGTTGAGCGTAACGTTGCTAGTGAAATTGCTGATTTGGGCAATGATTGATTTCTTTCCGAGTGACCAAGCTTTATCCCTATAGGAGAAAAGATAAATTCCTGGTTCTGAGAGATTGTATTTAGTTTTTTCACCACTATTATTGGGTCGGAACTCGATGATATAGTTGGAACCTGCCGCAAGTTCTAGCTGCTGCCCTGTTGTGAGCGTGTAAGTCTTCTGGTTAATGTCAAACTGAATCGTTTGATCATTCGAGCTAGGATTGGTGACTGTAATCGTCGCACCTACGACGCTCGTTATTTCTGCTGGTTGAGTTGCACCTGCTTTGGCTATAGGCAAGCCCAAGACTTCCTGTGCCATTTCCTTAGAAACGGATACAAAGCCATCAGGAGAATCTTTAAGAATAAGCGTATTAGAATCAAAGTAAATCTTGTCGGCTTCTACCCAGGGATGAGAAATGACGGTAACCATTCCCTTAGGTATTTGTGTGCTAAGCGAGCCGGGGCCACGCTTAGTCAGCACGCTTTGCGATAAGGTTTCTTGAATTGTCAAATCTCGACGGATACTTTTCATCGCCGCAGCCAAACCTTGGTTGCCAAGACGATTAGCCTGTTGAGAAATCGCTTTTATGCGTTTGAGCAGCGATGCGTTGCTTGCGCCAGCCGCAAGTTTTGCAGCTAAAGGAACAAGCTCTGATCGCAATGCAGCGATGGCGGTAAGATCTTCCAGAAGTTTACCGGAATTTGTCGCTTGAGCCGTAGGTATGTTTTGAATCTGCTCAACGACTTCTTCAAGTTTACCTCGCTTAGCGGAGTCGATAAGCAAATCATTGTTGATGCCATTTGTGTTTAAAGAAGAATCAATTGCATCGATTCGTGCTGTCGAGGCGGTTTTTAGCATCTCAACAACCGCTTTTGTTTCGGTCGTGGTTTTACTAGCAAAGCTATCTAAAACAGGTCCCGTGAAGGGCTGATAGGTGGTGGCCAGTAAATTGCGAGGAGCTGCTTGTGGTAAATTAGATTCATTCGGTCCAGGCTTGGGATTGGGTATCACAATGCCTGGTGTCGGAATCGGAAGATCGGTAACTGAGGGGGTTGGCAGTAAAGGATTCGTTTTCGGATCAATTCGGACCGGCGTGGTATTAATCGCAATTTGTCCTTGAGGCGAAACAACCATACTGGTCCATTGATTGGCTTTGATCGAAACCGACTTGGTCTGTGTATCAATCACCAAAGACATGATCGTACCCGCAGGAACGGGCCGCCATTCGATGGTTTGCATTGGTCCTATCGGAAGATTTTGCAAAGAACTGCCGGGTTCTTGATAGCGATACATAACACTCTGTGACGATTGGTTGAGCACAAGCGCATGTCCGATATTACCTGGTGTAGGAAGCCCTGGGCCGATTCCATCGGGAACTACCGAAGCATCGAGGGGCAGGTTATCAAACTGTCCGTTTGGCTGAACACGAATGCTGATTATTTGTCCCCGGTGAGCAAATGTAGCTGTCGCTCCGTTACCGGTAACACGCACGATTTGTCCAGGTGGCGTCGCTACGAACGTATAACCCGAACGATTCTGAATCTCTCGAACGCGTGTGCCGTAGGTCGCCGTAATGGGCTGCCCACATCGGTTTGCAATTTCAATTGTATTGCCATTAGAAGAAGGGGGGGTAGGTACTGAAGGGACACGACTTCCACTGATGTTAATCGTTCCGTCTGGCGAAATGAATACATTGTTAGTCCCCCGTTTAATACGGAAAGACCTTTGCTGCTGTCCTGCAAAAGTCACCTCGGTGTCAACGGCAAGATTTGATCGGGTCCACTGCCTTCCAGGCTGAATTACTTCGGCAAATGCCCCCATGCCTTGCGGCGAGACGACTTGGATACTCACACTGCGCAGGCTGAGGTTTGATATGTTCAAGCTGCCTTTGCGATTCGGCACGACAGGCATGATTGGCATTATCTGAGGCGGAACCGATGACGAGGCAGCCATCATTCTCCCATCTTCGGCAACGGTAATGCTTAAATTAGAACCAGACAACCGAAATTGCTGGCTACTGTTTGGCCCCGAAACATTGACCATCGTGCCGATCGCCATACCGGTACGGCGGTAAGTGTTGTGGGCACTAACCTGCTTTCGGTAAGTTCCGCCACCATGGGGCCTTGCAAAGCCGACCTGTAATGAGTCGTGGCTTTCATTGTTGATAAGGATATTTCCCTTCGGCCCTGAATTGCCTGGTCGTGGCTGAACGGGGAATGGTTGACCCGGCCCTGGATTTCCAGGATTGGGTTGAGGCCTCGGATTGTTTTTCTGTGATTGTCTTTCGAGTTCTTTTACGATTGCCCCAAAAATCTTTTCTGCGTCGGATTGGCTGTTAGCAGTTGGTAAGTTGCTAAGCATGAGGCAGAGACTCGTCGTCAAGATGGCAAAAACGCGAAAGGATGTAATCATCAAATGGTCCTCGAAGGATCAATGGCACTGTCGAAATAGGTTTCTATTACTGATGAGAGTCAAACTCGCTCGACCCTGATCTCGTTGTTTTATTCTAGCATTTTAACGATCAATGTACGAATCAACCTAAATTAACCAGTTATTCCCCGTTTATATGAGGAGAAGGCTTCTACGCCGCCTTATTTGATCAAGAGAAAAATCTATCAGATAAGAATATGCAAAAATAACAAAACAGCAGGAAAAAGATAAATCGGAAACCTATTGGTAACACACGCGTAACATTGGTTTTCTATTCTTAACAAACGTACTTGACGCATGGGCGTCTGAGGCAGTGGCAAGTTATGCTGGCAAGTGCACACCAGTCGGCTTGTTGTTGAAAAACACCAACTACTTTATTGAGAAGGAATATTAAAAATGTTACTCCCTATTAGCCTGAAGCGATCAGGTGCAAATTCACTTTATTGTCTCTGGTTGATCTTAGCAGTTTGTCTCGATTTATGCACCGCAAGTATGGCAAATGCCATCGACATCTCTGAACTAATGGAGAAAGCAATCTATACCGAAGAGTCAGTTGGCAACTTGGAAGAAGCGATCAGAGTGTACGAGCAGGTGGTTGCCGAGGGCCAAGCGATAGACGAAGTTGCAGCACAAGCACAGTTTCGCATAGGAGATTGCTATGCCAAGCAAGGCAAAGAAGTCGAGGCCCAGGCAGCTTTTCAATCGGTGATTGATAATTACCCCAAAGCCAAAGAGCTTGTTGCTAGAGCAAAAAAACGATTACCAAATAACACCAAATTGTTGCCTGCCCCATGGGGCGAGGGTGACGAGATGGTCTATGAAATGTATCTTCCAACCGGTATGGGAATTGGGCATCAAGGCTTTCGAGTCAATAAATTAGACCTGAATGGAAGTGCTGTTTGGGAATGTAATGCTTGGCAAACCGTAACGATCAACGGCATGGCTGGCAAGAGCAGAGTCGAAGCCAACTACGAAACCTTCGCTCCGATCAAGAGTCGTTGGAAGCACTCATTGCTTGGCGACTCGAAAGGAGTTAATAAGAAAAATG
>CAYGQU010000275.1:4391-4735 GCA_964352045.1 uncultured Planctomycetaceae bacterium | reverse complement strand
ATGATCTTCCAGGAAATGAGTAGCATGAGGCGAGAAATTGATTTGACCCCAAGCTAACTTGTCATCGTGGATACCCACAACACCGGTTTCGCGGCTAACCGCTACTCCTGCACGCCCTTCCACAACTTCCGATCGATGTTCGGATAGTACTGCGTCCAACGGCTATCAACGTTCGGGCAATCGTTAATCAATTGTGAGAAGCTTGCGAGCTTTGCGTCGAGGTTGTCGAGGTAATGCAACGCGACGGCTTCGAGCGACATTGGTAGCTTCGCGCTGCCGTAGGCGTATTCGCCATGGTGGCTGCTGATGATGTGCTTGATCTCCATCAAAAGCACAGGGGGGCA
>CAYGQU010000275.1:0-4381 GCA_964352045.1 uncultured Planctomycetaceae bacterium | reverse complement strand
CGAGCTGGCTGAGCCGTTCGGCTTCTTTTGCTTTGGTATCGAGTTCGGTGATCGCTTGGATCATGTGGCCGAGCATTTGGCCTTCGTCCGAATAAGCGATGTCGCGCTCGTAGGTTAGCTCATCGACCTTTGCCGAGTCATGGAGGAATGCACCCACCAAAAGTTTTTCGTGATCAAGCTGCGAGTAGCGAGGAGCGATGGCGAGAACGAGTTCGAGCATGCTCAGGACGTGTTCCAGCAAACCACCTTGATAGGCGTGGTGGTTCTTCATGCCAGCAGGGGCACGGCTGAACTTGCCCATGAAGACTTCATCGCTCAGATAGGCATTGACTAAAGCGAGCAAGGGCGATGATTTAATGCCACGCAAGATTTCGATCAAACGCGTCCGCATCTTGTCGATTTCGTCGGTTTGAAGCGTAAGGAAGTCCGATTCATCGACTTCATCGGGACGAGCGGTGCGGATCCTTTGGGCGATTAACTGCAAATTGCCTTGAAACAACTGGACAGCGCCGTCGACATGAACGTAGTCGCCATTCTCGAACGCCTTGTAGTCGTTGTCGCTAGCGTTCCACATGCGGGTTTGGACCGAACCCGATCGGTCGGACAGTTCGAGCTGGAGGTAGAGATTTCCTTGTCGATTGGGGCGCAACTGTTTGTTGCTAGCCAAAAAGACTTGGTCAACTTGCTCGTTATGGTTGAGCTGGCTTACGAAACGTCGTGACATGGATCGGGTAGGGCAGGGATGATTGAAGTATGAGATCGCAACCTAGCAGTCTAGCAGAATTGGCCTTATTCCGCTGGGGGCAATGCTAGGTGGGATTCCCTCAGCGGATGCCGAGAGCCTAGAATGCCGAAACTCGCAGATTTGCCGATTCAGGCTCCTCGGCTATTTTTACGCCCATCCCCTTAACGATTTACGACGATGCCAAAAACCGCCATCAATCCAACCCGAGCCGAGAACTATCCTGAGTGGTACCAACAAGTCGTCAAGGCGGCTGATATGGCCGAGAATTCAGATGTGCGTGGTTGCATGGTCATCAAGCCCTGGGGGTATGCGATTTGGGAGAACATCCAACGGCTGCTCGATGATCGGTTCAAGGCAACCGGGCATGAGAATGCTTACTTCCCGCTGTTCATTCCGATGAGTTTTTTGGAAAAAGAGGCGGAGCATGTCGAGGGTTTCGCCAAAGAATGCGCCGTCGTAACGCACCATCGCCTTGAGCCGGATGGAAAGGGGGGGCTCCAGCCCGCACCAAGTGCTAAGCTCGAAGAGCCACTGATTGTTCGTCCGACCAGCGAAACGATTATCGGGGCGACCTTCGCCCGATGGGTACAAAGCTATCGTGACCTACCAATTCTGATCAATCAATGGGCGAACGTCGTTCGTTGGGAACTGCGCACACGCATGTTCCTTCGAACAGCCGAGTTCTTATGGCAAGAGGGGCATACTGTTCACGCGACACAAGCGGAGGCACTGGAAGAGACTCGCAAAATGGTCGATGTCTATGCCGAGTTTGCCGAAGGCGTGATGGCTATGCCAGTTATTAAAGGTGAAAAAACGACTGCCGAACGGTTCCCCGGTGCCATAGCGACTTATTCAATCGAGTCGATGATGCAGGATCGTAAGGCTTTGCAAGCAGGTACGAGTCACTTCCTGGGGCAAAACTTTGCGAAGGCGCAAGAGATAAAGTTCCAAGGCCGAGGTGATGAACTGGAATACGCCTGGACAACGAGCTGGGGCGTTAGCACACGGCTCATTGGAGGACTCATCATGACTCATAGCGACGATGATGGCTTGATAGCCCCACCAAGGCTCGCACCAGCTCATGCGGTAATACTGCCAATCTATAAGAATGATGAAGAGCGGGACGAAGTGTTGAGCTATTGTGAATCGCTCAAATCGGAACTCGAATCGCTTGAATACGACATGGGCCCGATCTTTGGCAAGACACGCGTGCGGATCAAGCTCGATGATCGAGATTTGCGAGGTGGTGAAAAGAAGTGGCAATGGGTCAAGCGCGGTGTACCGCTGCGTATTGAAGTCGGGCCACGTGATGTCGCCAGTGATCAGCCTTTTGTCACACGTCGTGATACGGGTGAAAAGCTTAAGGGCATTACTCGAAGTGAATTGATTGCCCAGTTCACTTCGACGCTTGATGACATCCAAGAAACACTCTTTAATCGGGCCAAGACAGCTCGTGATGAAGCGTCGGTTGTAATCGACTCGTTAGCTGATTTCGAGGCTTTCTTTGCCGACGATCAGCCAGGTGGCTTGGCGTATGTTCATTTCTCGGACGAGCCCGAAGCTCGAGACGCAGTCGAGGCTGCCTGCAAGAAGCTGAAGGTGACGCCCCGCTGTGTGCCATTCGATCCGCAGCACGAAGGGGATGACAAGCCGGGCATTTGTATCTTCTCAGGCGAACCCAGCAAGGGCCGAGCGATATTTGCCCGATCTTACTAGGGGCATCTTCCTCGGTTCTCTTTTTCATACGACCAGCAACCCTTTGCCATTGGAGTGGGGTGTGGCGTACAATGTTGGGTATGAATGTACTACGACTTTTAATCCCTGCTGCAATAATTGGTGCTTCGGTTGGCGTTGCGGTCGGCTACTACGAAGTGGGTCAGGTTGAGAAAGCATTTGCACCCCCTTTGACTGATGCGAATCGTAGCCTTGGTGCTTCTGAGGTCGGAGCAAACAATGCCTTGCCACGAGTCGAAGTTGATGCAATCAATTACGACTTTGGCACTATGCAGCGAGGGGCAACCAAATCGCATGAATTTATCTTTACCAACACGGGAGAAGGTTTGTTGCAATTGACGGTTGGTGCAACCAGCTGTAAGTGCACGGTCGGCGAGGTCGATGATACGTCGCTCGCTCCAGGTGAATCAACTCCAGTAAAACTTGAGTGGGTTGCCAAAACTGGTGTTGGCGACTTTAGTCAAACCGCAACGATTCGTACCAACGATCCACGCAATTCAATGCTTACACTAACCGTATCGGGCGTGGTGACCGACACCACGGGGCTTGACCCTCAAGAATTTTTGCTTGGTAAGATCACCACCAACGAATCCCGTACAGCTGAGGTTTATTTAGCCGCCTATGGCGACATACCCCTCGAAGCAACGGCAACCATGGCGGACCGTACGCAACGACCAGAGCTGTTTGAGCTAGAAGTAGAGCCAGTCAAAGACCTTTCTATCGTTCCCCTTAAGGCGGCAACCTCGGCCGTTATTTTGCGACTCACCACGAAGCCAGGCTTACCACTTGGAATGGTTACCGAATGGGTGGAAGTCAAAACGAACTTGCCCGAAGCAGACATCGTTCGTGTACCGGTTATTGGGGGCGTGGAAGGGGATATTTCGATCCATGGCAGAGGGTGGGCCAAAAACCTCGACGTAGTTTTGATGGGGAAAGTTCCGCGCGACAAGGGCAAAGAAGCCAACTTGATTATTTCGTTCAAAGGCGAGAGTGCCGACAACGCTTCAGCCTCGGTCGGAACATTAAGCCCCGAGTGGCTTGAGGTCTCGGTTGGAGAGCCGAAGCAAGTCCGCGATGGGGTCAAGCACATCCCTCTGAAGATTCGCATACCGGCAGGTCAACTTCCTGTGATTCACAATGGACAAGGAGAAGCCGAAGGGGGGCAAGGCCAAGGAGATGCTCGTGTGCAGATACTCACCCAGTCGCCGAGCACGCCCGAAGTCGATATTCGTGTGCGATTTATTATTGAGTAAATTCAATAAAAATACGCAATCAACAGAAAGTCGCAGCGGCGAACGGATACATCTAAGAGAATAAAACTAAGGATATATTATGCAGTTACGTTTGGTCGCTGTCACGCTGATGCTCTTCGGAGCCTTTCTGTTTTATGGAATTAGTAGCGTTTCCGAGGCGGAAGAAAACCAAGCCGAAGCAGGCGCCGCCAACAACGGGGTTCGCTATTTAGTTGACGAGGCGGACTTGCCCCAAGTGGCTGAGAAGTATGGCCTCGACGCCGATGCACTCGAACGCTTAAAAACGGCGCATCATCATTTGACCGAGCATCAGGCGAAACCGAAACCCGATCCAGTGCAAACTAATGGCCCCGTCTTTGTTGAAAACATGGATGGTAAGATGGTCGATTGGCCGAAGCCTGATGCCGCTTTGATGTTTACCGGCGAACAAATTGGTTACCTCGAACCGTGCGGCTGTGCGGGACTGGAGAATCAAAAGGGTGGCCTCAAGCGCCGCCATACGCTCGTTAAGCATTTGCGAGATGAGCAAGGATGGCCTCTGGCGATGTTTGACTCGGGTGAGCAGGTCCGTTACTTCGGGCCTCAAGCCGAGATCAAGGAGCGTTATTCGCTCGAATCACTCATCCAAATTGGTTACCATGCGGTCGGT
>CAYGQU010000274.1:0-4744 GCA_964352045.1 uncultured Planctomycetaceae bacterium | reverse complement strand
ACGCACGACTGACCACCCTTACGTCAAAGCAGCCCGCCAAACCCAACAGCGCGTCCGTGACGAATTAAGTCGCGAATTGCCAATCGTCATAGCGGGCATCGAATTTGAAATCAATTTCGCAAAGCAACAACAAACAGCACGAAATACTGAATTATTGAAACTAAAAGAGCGAATCGCCAAGCTGGGTAGCCGGCGGGCGAAATATCAGAATCTGACTTCCAATGTCGAAGGACAAACGGAAGTGCTTGACGGCGCGTTACAACAACTTGCCGATGCGCAGTCGCACCGAGCCGGCGTCAATTCAGCTAGCTTACTATCGCCACTCGACTCGGCCGAACTTAGTGCCTGTCCCCTCGGACCAGGGCGTGCGACCCTCATGGCAGCAGGCGGCTTGGCAGGGTTAATCTTAGGTGCCGTGCTCGTTTTTGTGTTCAATGGTCCAACCCTCGATTCTAATCTTATCGACGGTTCAAAGCCTGTAGATGCATGTCAAGAAAGACAAACTAACAAGTCTCCCTATCCAACAGCTAACTGGGCCTACGAAACCGATCGATCCGAAAGAACTGAAGCCGAAAATCTATTTACAAGCGCTTGGCTTGCTTCTGCTGAAGAACTCACAAGTGATGCCTTTGCTTCACGCAAATGAAAAGCTTGTGCTTTGATCAAATAAAAATAATGGCCTTACCAATTATCATCGTTGCGATAGCAATTGCTTTGCTTGGAATGCGGTATGCACCCAAGCTATCGCACACGACCTGGGTGTTATTGATTGTTCTTGTTGGATACCTATTCGGTTACGAATTTTGGCATGCCAACGCAGGGCCGATTCCTCTTACGTTTGATCGTTTCTTTCTGCTATCTCTGTTCGGTTTCATCGCCTGGCGAGTCTATACTGGCTCTTTGGGAAGAACGCAACCGATCTTGCTTGATTGGGCAATTGGTTCGGTGCTATTGGTTTTGTCTCTTAGTTTTTTTCTGAACAAAGCAGGAAGCGATTTACCAGATTCTCCCTTCTTCCGCTTAATCATTAGTTTTATTACGCCCAGCTTTCTGTATCTTGTCTTACGGTTTGAGAAGATTGACTCACGTGCGGTCAATACAATCTTTGCTACCTTCACCCTGCTGGGTACCTACTTAGCACTAACCGCATTGTTAGAAACCGCGGGCATCTGGTCGTTGGTCTTCCCTCGTTATATTGCTAATCCTGAACTAGGCCTCCACTATGGACGGGCTCGTGGTCCCGGACTGAACTCAGTTAGCTTGGGCGTATATCTAAGTCTCTGTACCGCGGCAGCATGGCTTTGGTTGCCTCGGCTTAGCCTTAAGTGGAAACCGTTGGTTTGCCTTTTGATAGGCTTAATGGGCTTTAGTGTCTTGCTTACCTATACCCGTTCAACTTGGCTCGGTCTGGCTGGTGTGATGGTTGTTTTGGTGACCTTCAAGTTTCCTAAACCAATAAGGCTTCCTGTTTTTTTGGTGATTATCTTGCTGGGCGGTACCCTCCTGGTGGCTGGCAAAGATGCACTGATTGCCCTAAAGCGAGAAGATTCAGCCAGCGTATCAGCCCACTCCGTACAACAACGAGCCGCGTTTGTCTATGTTTCGATGAAAATGTTCCAAGACCATCCACTTTGGGGCGTTGGTTATGGTCGATATTATGATAAAAAACTTCCTTACCTCAATGATCGTCGACAATCGTTTGAACTCGAGTCGATACGCCCCTTACATCATCACAACACGTTTCTGAGTTTGTTAACCGAGACTGGAATGCTTGGCTTATCACTTTACCTTAGTGTGCTTGTAGGATTCGCCCGTGTCGGTTTGCGTTTAGCCAACGCGGAAGAAGCCGATCCTGCCTGCCAACGACTTGGTTTGTTGTTGCTCGCGATGGTGATGATTTATCTTCCCTCAGCGCTATTCCATGATTTGTCGCTAGTGCATAGCGACCAATGGCTACTATTCGTCATTAGCGGTGCGGCTACGGGATGCCTAATTAACAACGTATATCATGTCAAAGCAACAGCCTTTGCTAACAACAGGTTGATCTATTCCCCTTCCAATCGGACCGCCAGGCAACTTACTTGAATCCCTGGACCTAACGAAAATGATCTCAATCTAATTGTTTGACAGGAATCACTCCAACGAAAAACTTTACGCCTAGATGAATACCGATCATAAAAAGATTCGACTCTTTAGCATGGAAATTGATTCCATTCGGCTTGAAGAAGCAACGAGCCGAGTGCTCGCATGGTGCTTTCAATCCGAGGATTCCGAATCCACTGGTTGCCGTTATGTGGTGACCCCTAATGTTGATCATGCGGTCATGTTCCAGCAACATGAAGGGCTGCGAAATTCTTATCAAGATGCTTCGATGGTGGTAGCCGATGGAGCACCGTTGATACTCGCCTCGCGGTTACTTGGTAAAGCTTTACCCGAGCGCGTAGCAGGAAGTGATCTGGGGCCGCAGGTCATTGCCAAAGCTTCTGAAAAAGTCATTGCGGAAAATAATCAACCGTTGAAGTTGTTTCTTTTAGGCGCGGGCCCCGGCGTTGCTGATCGCGCTGCCGGGAAGATTACCGAACAATTCTCGGGTGTTCAAGTCGTAGGAACTTATTGTCCCCCCCTTGGGTTTGAAAATGATCCGGTCGAAAATCAACGCATTCTTGAAGCAGTGAACAACGCAAAACCTGATTTGCTCTTCATAGGTCTTGGTGCCCCAAAGCAAGAGCTCTGGGTCCATCGGTATCATCAACAACTCGATGCCAAGGTAGCCCTATGCATTGGTGCAACTATCGACTTCCTCGCTGGCGAAAAGAAGCGATCCCCCGAATGGATGCAACGAATGGGTCTTGAATGGGCGCATCGCTTGCTTAGCGAACCACGGCGACTCGCAGGCCGGTACGCGCACGATGCTTGGGTTTTTCCACAGCTAGTCTGGGACGAATTTCGTGGTAACTATCGTGGCTAGCTTGTTCAAGTCTAAGTAAACAGGTGACGCCAAGAGGTCGGACCGCTAAACTCTTGGCATGGATTCCTGTAAACCACATACTGTTGTTCTCGCCATCGATGGCCTGCGAGCTGCTGCCCTTGGTGCTTATGGAGCAACAGCACACAGCACGCCCGGTATTGATCAGCTGACTTCCGAAGCGGTGACCTACGATTGGTGCTATGCCGATTCGCCAGATCGGCTGCTAACCTATGTAGCGATTTCGGATCGCCTTTTTCAATGCGAAAAATCGTTTTCCAACTCGATGTTGGTAAGTGATTCGTCCGAATTACTCACCCATTCTTTCGCAAAGAATTTTTCGGTCGCAAAAAAAATATCGCTTGATGATTGTGCACACCCTGCTAAAACCATCGGAGAAACCCAGCTCGCCAAGGCCATGGCCCAATTTGCCGAGCAGCTTGTTTCTCAAGTCGGGTCTCAACCCGATTCACAGGAACCAATCTTTGCATGGCTCGATCTAAAAGGTTTTTATGGCCAGTGGGACGCCCCGGTCGAGCTCAGTGAATCGTTACTGGATGAAGAAGACCCACGTTACGAGATTAACACGATTGCCCCCTACATGGTTGAGCATGACGTCGAGGAGCAAGCATGGTGCGACGCACGTTTCGCTGCCGTTTGTCGCTATGCGGCTCAAACAATGGTGCTTGATACGTGCGTCGGTAGCCTGGTGGACCTTATCGAGGAACTCTTCGAGGGAGCAACTTATCGTCTGCTTTTAATTGGAACACGAGGTTACCCACTAGGTGAACATGGGCAGATTGGTGGTGTTGATAATCGTCTCTACAGCGAACAACTACAAGTTCCCCTATTAATGAAATCACCTGATCCGAGTCGGCGTTTTACTCGAATCGAACGGCAAAGCAAACTTTCGGATGCCTTGGCAAGTGAGCTTTCTGTAACAGCAACATCCGAACCAAGAGAGTATGGGAATTCAGTTCTTCTCTCTTCAACAGATGGCACGCTAGCACTTAAAACAAATGATTGGTTCTTACGCTTGCCCTCATCCGCTAGCAGTGACGACATCCGTTTGCCGCAATCAGAGGTAGCTGAACTCTACCTAAAACCGGATGATCGTTGGGAACAAAACGATGTCGCCTCGCTTAAACCAGATGTAATAGACGCGATGCTAGCAGTGGTTCGCAATTCGTCTTCTTGAGTTCGACAGGCTCTTAAAACGACATAGCCTGAAACGATGCCAGCAACTAGAATCCGCTTCTCTCGATTAGGTGTTGATGGCAAGGAAGCAGTAGCCAGCGTGGCTGCACGCGCTTAAATGAGAAAGATATTTCACCACGGACAAGGATGTCCGATGCGGTCGTTCCGCACTAAAATTTCTGAAGACCGACGGCTAAGTCCATGGCATGCCATGCTGGTAGGCATTGCGCTTGCACTTATTTTCACGTCCGCACCCATCTTAGGGCAAAATGTGTTACAGCCATCGGTTGAAACGCAATCAAACTCCCATGATCAACGAACGACAAGAGTTCGTATAGCTTTTGGGTCCGACGCCCCTCATGTTTGGCAAGCTGAAATTGAATTTCGTGGAGCGAATCCTGGTCAGCTTGATTCGCTAAGTCTCGAACCAGCGAGCGTTGGCGGAGCATGGATCGAAGGGAACCGACTGCTAATTCGGCATGACCAACCGCTTCGACAAAACGCTTACGACATCACGCTAAATGGCTCAATTGATGCTGAAATTATATGTCGCATTCAAGAAGACGTCACTTCTCATGAACC
>CAYGQU010000273.1:0-4745 GCA_964352045.1 uncultured Planctomycetaceae bacterium | reverse complement strand
GATGCACATCGTGGCAAGGCCGAGCGTGGCATCGCGGTCGATCATGGCATGCAAGAGGGTCGTCGTGATGCGAGCACCGCTGGCTCCGAGCGGGTGACCAATGGCGATCGAACCACCGTGGACATTGATCTTCTCTTCATCCATCCCTAGCATCCGAATGCAGGCAAGCGACTGGGCGGCGAATGCTTCGTTGAGTTCGATCAAGTCGATGTCGGAAAGTTCAATGCCGGCACGTTTAAGCGCTTTTTTGGTCGCGGGAACGGGACCGGTTCCCATGACGCAGGGATCGACACCGGCGACGGCGGTCGCACGAATCTTGGCAAGAGGTTTTAAGCCGAGTGCCGAAGCTTTTTCAGCGGACATAATGAGCAACGCCGATGCGCCGTCGTTTAGCGGTGAGCTATTGCCCGCCGTGACGGTTCCAATGCCAGGCATAAAGGCAGGGTTCAACAGGGTAAGGGCTTCGAGACTGGTGTCGGAACGAACACATTGATCCGACGTGACGTCGATCAACAATCCCGATTCGTCTCGCCCTTCGTGCGCAATCATTTCTTTCGCAAATTTACCGGCAGCTTGGGCGGCAGCAGCTTTTTGATGGCTTGCAAGCGCAAAAGCATCTTGGTCTTCGCGCGAAATGCTTTGCGTTTGGGCCAAGAACTCGGCAGTAACGCCCATCATGAGTGCCCCTTTGCTTGTGTATTGAAACAAGCGGGGGTTAAGATCAATGCCCGAGTCCATGGGAAAGTGCTGCATGTGTTCGACACCACCAACGATCTGAACATCTTCGGCGCCAGATTGAACTGCATGGGCCGCTTGATTGATGGCTTGCAAACTACTGCCACAAAGCCGATTGATGCTTGCCCCGGCGGCAGTCGCAGGAAGGTTAGCCATAAGACCCACGAGTCTTGCCACGTTGAGCCCCTGTTCGCCCTGCTGTTGTGTGCAGCCGAGCAAAACATCCTCAATCTCGGTCGGATCGATACCCGTTCTTTCAACCAGTGCCTGCACGACCGACACAGCAAGATCATCGCCCCGAACACCTCGATAGACGCCACGCTCAGGATGAGCACGACCAATTGGCGTACGAACGGCATCAATAAGAACAGGTGTTTTCATGCTAGATACTGTAAGTAAGTAGTGATTCTAAATTATTAGCATTGATTAGCGTGGAATAGTGCCGATTAGTGTTCTTCAAATTTATTCAAAATCAGGAGAACACTAACCTTCGATAATTTTTGATTTTTAATCGTAAAAGCGAATTCCCTTTTTAGCGGCTTCTAATAGCATTTGGGTTGGCTCGAAACGTTTGCCAAGCGCGGCAAGGGGTTTTAGTTTTTCGAGAATCGTTTCGGCACCGATCGTGTCGGCCCAGTGGAATAAGCCGCCGCGATGTGGTGGGAAACCAATTCCTAGAACTAAGGCGAGATCAATATCACGCACATCCGTAACGATCCGTTCTTCCAATGCACGCGTCGCTTCAACCAGCATTGGAAGTAGGAGCCGATCGAGTGGAGAATCGACTTTGGTGGCTGGAGCAGCCGCTACGCTTTTGGCGATTATCATTGCTTCAGGGCTTGGCACTCCGCGTGGCGGTTTGCCTGGCTTGGCGGGGGGGTAATCGTAAAACCCTTTACCGTTTTTTTGGCCGAGACGTTCCTTATCGAACAGCACTTGGACTAACGGTGCCGGATCGACTCGATCAGGCATTGCGGCGTGCATGACCTTGCCAGCATGGAGGCAGGTATCAAGCCCCACCACATCATGCAGTGCGAGGGGTCCCATTGGCATGCCGAACCGTTTGGCTAGTTTATCGATTTCATGGAACGGCATTCCTTCGCCCGCCATCAGCGCTGCTTCATTCATGTAGGGCATAAGCAGGCGATTAACCAAAAAGCCGGGGCCATCATTTACGACGACGGGCGTTTTACCAAGCTGTCGAGCGTAGTCAACCATTGCATTGATGGTTGCATCGCTTGTCTTTGCACCTCGAATGACTTCCACGAGCGGCATCTGGCGAACCGGATTAAAGAAGTGCAAGCCACAGAACCTATCGGGGTGCTTCAATCCTTCCGCTAAGCGGGTGATTGGAATCGTCGATGTGTTTGAGCAAAGAATCGTCTTGTCGGTTGCCAGTGGTTCAAGTGTTGCAAACAGTTCACGTTTAATCTCTTCTCGTTCGACGATTGCTTCGACAACGACTTCGACCGAAGCAGTTTGCTCGTTATCAAGAGCGGCATTGATAAGCGAACCACGCTGAATGGCAAGCTCGGCATCGGTCGAACGGGTTAGTTTGTTGTAGGATGCTTCACGAACGACCCCGGCAATGCCAGCGCGGAGCGATTCGGGGCGTGTGTCAGCCATCGTTACGGCAACGCCTCGTTTGACGTTAGCCGCGGCAATGCCTTGGCCCATGATGCCGGCGCCGATAACCGATGCCGTTTTGATGGGTTCACTCTTTCCTTTAGTTCCACCAGTTTTTTTTGCTCGATCGGTGAGAAAGAAAATGTTGAGCAGTGAACGATTAACGGGTGAACCAAAGAGTGGAACAAACGCCTCAGCCTCTGCCAGGCAAGCTGCTTCGAGATCAAGTTGCGATGCTTCGATCATCAGTTCAAGAGCCGTCATGGGCGCTGGGTACTGCCCTTTGGTCTTTTGCTGAATCACCGCACTGGCGGTTGCGCCAAGGAATCCCAATTCGGTTTCGCTTTGCTGGATGGGGCCAGACCACCGTTTGCGATCGGCGAGCCAATCGCCGGAGGCTTGCTCCCGTTCGATCATTCGCACAGCAGCTGAGAAGAGCTGGCCCTCGGTTTGCGAGCTAACGATGTCGTCTGCCAATCCCAATTTGATTGCATCGTAAGGGGTGACGTTATCACCGCTGGTAATGAGTTCGACTGCATTGGCGAGGCCAATCATGCGAGGTGTTCGCGCCGTTCCTCCCCAGCCGGGAAAGAGCCCGAGCTTAACTTCAGGAAAGGCCAAACCGGTTTTTGGTGAATCGGTAACAATGCGACGATCGCACCAGATCGCAAGCTCAAGACCGCCGCCAACGCAAACACCATCAATTGCTGCAATGGTTGGGTAATTACAATCAGCAAGCCGAGCAAAAAGTGTTTGACCACGGCGACTTGTTGCAAGAATTTCTTCGGGTGGACGATCAACACTGGAGGCAAATTCGGTCAGATCAGCTCCTGCGATAAAAACACCGGGCTTGGCCGAGAGAATCACTAGGCCTCGGGTCTCTGCTTTGGCGTCAATTTCATCAAGCCGGTGCTCAAACTCTTCGAGCACAGCAACTGATAGCATATTGGCCGACCGACTTGGCTGATCGAGCGTCAATAGAGCGATCGATCCCTCGTGCCAATCGAGCCGAACAGCAGGCGAATCGCTCGCAGCGGGTTGGTTCGTGGGGTGCGCCATCCGCTTCCTCTTGGGTAAATTAGATAAGGTTACTCAGACATTTATAAATCCTAGCGCAATCACCGCCCTGGGTACAGAGCAGCCGGAAGTTCGATTCACCAACCAATGGTTCGAGTCTTATAGAACTCGAAGCACCATGCCTTTTAGCCAAAAAAAATCTATGAGACCTGCTATTGATGCGAAATCCAAGGCGATTCGGTTCATTGTCTTGCTGGCCATTTTCCTGAGCGGGCTACTTGCCATGAGGTTTTTTGACTCAAAAGGCGAAAAGCTGCCGAATGGCTCAGCCGCCGCAGCGGGGGAAGATTTCGATACGGAGTTGCGAGACGAAAACTCAGTTCGGTTAGGCATGGTTCGTCAGCCAGTTGCCGATGAGGAACCAACTGAATTGGCACCCTCGATTCGGATTCCCTGGCAAGCGGGGCAAACATTGTTTGAGGCAACCCGCCTGGCTGGAATCAAATCCTCACAGTGGCAAAGCAACTGGCAGGGAGAAGCCGAAATGGCCCTCTTGATCGAACTCGGGGGTTTCACCAACGAAGGCCCCGAGGGGCTCAATTGGCAATTCGATCATAACGGTAACTACGGCAAACGTGGTGCTGGCCAAACCGTACTCAATGCGGGAGACCATGCCTTGTGGCGCTTGGCCCCCTACGAGTAAGATTACGACAATCTAGTTGCTTAATCCAAATTAACTCAAGCGTGGGCCAACCGCCCCTTTTTCTCCCTTCGGACACTTATCCCTATGCCAACCTCGAACGACTCGCATCGCGATAACCTACTACTTTCAATCGCTGTGTTTTGTTTGCTAATAGCGATTGGCATTGTTGGCCGTTGGGGACAACCTGATTGGTGCGTTACGCCACTTGCCGCTACCGGATTATTGGCAGGATACTGGTTTCGACGTGCCTCGGTAGCAGTAGCGGTTCCGATGTTGGCGATGTTGATTTCGGACTTGATTTTGCCAAGCTATAACTCACTTGCCGTTATGCTGGCTGTCTATATTTCACTTGGGGCTGCCGCTTTTATTGGTCGAAAGCTTCGCGAGCCAATCGCTTCGCGACCAGCAGGTTTGACTCGTCTTGCCAGCTGTGCTGTTAGCCCTGCCTTGTTGTTCTTCATCACGACAAACTTCGCTTGCTGGGCGACCAGTGCACGCTATGCCAAAAGCTTTGCTGGCTTGGTCGATTGCTATACCGCCGCTTTGCCCTTCTTCCGCCGTATGCTTATCGGCGATCTTGGCTATGTTGCTCTACTTTTCGGTGCCGCCGCTCTAGCCGGTATTTACTCGCTTAACGGAATCACCAACGAGACCCGGTCCAAAG
>CAYGQU010000272.1:2828-4750 GCA_964352045.1 uncultured Planctomycetaceae bacterium | reverse complement strand
CTCCAAGCGGGGCAACCAACCCAATAAACGTTGTCACCGTCGATGCGGACAGTAATCGAATCTTCTTCTAGGTCTTCTACGGTTTGAGTCGAGGCGGCTTGATCTTCCGATTGTGGCGGTACTTCAATCGCTTTTTGCAAGGCAAATGCTGCTGTAATCATAAAAAAGATTAGCAGCAAGAAAGTGACATCGACCATCGGTGTCATGTCGAGATCATCATCGGGGTTTTCGCCGCCAGGTTCTCTGGCAAATTTGATAGGCTTGTGGTCAGTTTCTTCCACAGACTCCTTTACCCTTGGCTCAGGGGGGGAATCCAAGAAAGAACTTTTGCTAGTAAAGTTGTCAGACATTCGTTACTCCGTATCCAGTACCGCTAAATGGAGTTGAATGCCCTCGGTTGCCGAGATGCTTTTGATCACACGATCGACATTACGGTAGGCTACCGCTTTGTCGGCCTTGATAATGACATTGGTTTTTCCCTCGCTTAGCCCTTGTGAAACGAGTTTGGTGATCTGCTCTTTTTGTTTCTCAAAATCTTCCGATAAAATTGCTTCGGGTATCCTGCCATCGGCTCCATAAACTGGCGATTGTTCAAGACCGGCAAATCCGATCGAAATAATCGTTGATTCTAGTTGACTGACAGCACTGCCATGCAAAGCTTCGGCAAGCTCAATCTCGGTTTTTTGATCAGGTGTGGACGTAACCAAGAAAAAAATCAGCATAAGGAAAGTTATGTCGATCATCGGCGTGATATCGACTTCCTCGTCCTCGGCACTTTTCTTACGCTGGCCAAACATAGGGTGATAGGTCTTGTCGCTGAGGAAGGTGTTTCAAAAGTTACTAGGGTGAATCTTTTTGAGGTTTTGGATTGCTTATCTCAAATTTAGAGATTCGAGTAATCGGGTTAAACCAGCCGTGATAAGGTCTTCCATCTTTCGGATGCGAGCGTTAATGCCTTCTCGGGCTAATAGCAATGGTACGGCAATGGTAAGTCCACACGCGGTTGTAATCAACGCAAACATAATGTCTTCGGCCATCTTGCCGGTATCAACTTTCGTACCCGCACTGAGGTTGGCAAATGCTCCCATCATCCCTACCACGGTTCCCAGCAACCCAATCATCGGAGCACTTTTAATGACGGTCTGTACCCAGCTGAGCCGGTGCTCGATATCGGCAAGCACGTCGAGCTGGAAGCGTTCGGCAAGTTGTCGTTCGATCCGCTCGACACCCTGATCTCGATTCTCGATGGCATAGAGTGTTAACTGAGGCATCGCACGCCGATCGTCGGCACAAAGCTCGATCGCTTCTTTGATTTTGCCTTTTTCGAGTTGTTCGTCGATCTCATCGAGGAATGCGTCTTGTTCATCTTCATTGCGAAATCGCGTTGCCGAGACACGTCGCCAAACAATAATGACACAAAAAGCGCCCCACAACGCGATCGCTGCCAGGCCTGCGTAGAGGACGTATCCAACGATTAAGAATAGTGCTTCAAATTTCATGGAATCGTATTGGGAAAAAGTACGCCAAGGTAATTGGGTTAGTTGAAATTGTATTCTTGCTTGTCCACTTTGAACGTGTAATTCCCGCGTTGCTTTTCAACGAGGAAAATCGTTCGACGAATGGTTTTGGGATCGCGTTGACCTGCCGCTTCGCGCTCGAGAGACAGGATCATTTGCTGAGTTTCTGCCGAGACAAATTGGATGATCAGCCCTCCCTTGCTAGCGATTCCAGCTTTTGAGGCGATCTGCCGATCGAGTGGCTCTAGCGGGCTACCCGATGTATTGAAGTATAATCGGGTTTCGTCTTTGGGACTGCCTGTCCGGATTCTTGGTTTAGGACGTGAAACCTGTGATGCGTAATAGACTTGGTTGTCGTAGCCGAGGACGCCAATTTCGGTACCAATCGAATCAAGCCAATTGGCG
>CAYGQU010000272.1:0-2818 GCA_964352045.1 uncultured Planctomycetaceae bacterium | reverse complement strand
GGCCATTGCCCGAGCCATCACCATCTGCTTGTCGCGGGTCGCCTCCTCCTTCCCCCTTAGGGGCAGAAGCGGTTGGATCGAATTCCTCACTATCGAGCAAAGCACTCTGCGCAGCTACCAAACCGGCCATCATATTGAGCTTTGATTCGAGTTTCGGCTCAAGCTCCTCAGGAGCGTTCTCTGCACCAGGGATCTTGTTAGGATCCATTCCCGCCGGTTTCTTAGGTCCGCTAGGTGGACTAATTGCGGTGACTGGAATCGCGGTCTTCTTAATGAAGACACGCCCCGAAAAGTAAATAATAAGCAAACCGAGCACGACCGCTCCCACCATCAGCAGTAAAGCAATTAAAATGCTTGACGTGCGGTCGTAGGCATTGACCTTGAGCGCGTAAGCAGGCTGTCGCGACGTGTCGCTCGATGGATCGGGACTTGGTGTGGAAGTTCGTCTAGTCAAGTTCCACCAAGGCATCAGGGCGAAGATCGAGATACCAATTTTTCCATTGGTCTAATACAGCGTAGCGCTTTTGCTCATTAAAGTCATCAGGTAGACCGAATCCTTCGGGCCGACGGCTGATCAATCGCAACCCATCTCTTGCAGCCAATACGACACGCCGGTCAGGATCAGTAAAGGCATAAAGCAAGGCAGGCACGCTATCTAATTCTCCCGAAGCACCAAGTAGCCTAGCGGCAACCAGGCGGGCATCGGGTTTGCCACCGCGTAAGAGCCGGCGCAGTCGCTCTGTATCGGCTTCGGTTAATTCACCAGTCACCAGACTGTTTGGATCATCTGCCAGTTGATCAAGTGATTCGCTTTGCTGACCATCAACAAGGCTCAAAAATTCGCCGAGTCCTATCTTTTTCTCTTCGCCAATTACTTTTCCATTGCGTAATCGTGCTCTTGCCAAGTCGGTTGGCAAGCCACGGCCACTGAGCATTGCACCCAAGCCAATCCTTGCTCGAATACTCTTTTGGGTTGAGCGAAGCAGAAACAGCATGGCAAAAGCGGTATCGGGTTCAGCGCCACATTTGGCCGACCATTCGCCTGGACTTTTTTGGCTATTCTTTAGATATTCGTAGCCCTCTTGATACCAAGTGGGCTCGGGGTCGTTGATGCCATCACGAAATTCACGAAAACTGGCGAATCTTTCGAGTGAGTAGAGATAGTAGATGGGGTAAGAGGTACCCCTTGCCGCCGGTTTATAGTTCGTATCAAACCACTTGATGCCAAGATTCATGGCATAAAAAACTTTGTTCCAATCGATTCCATTGGGGTTAAGTTTCTTGGGCCCTCCTTTGGCTTTTTCTTCATCGGCGGGACGTACCCCTGATGGCAGCTTCGCCGTACGTGCGATCGATTCGATGCGGCTATCGCCAGCTCCTCCTTGCAGAACCCCGAACAAGTCAGCAGCAATCATCAGACTACTAAGAGCCGCAGCTGCCATTGTGTTGCTAACCTCTTCTTGTTCAACAGGAACGCCATTTTTTTGCTCAATTCCTTGATAGCCCCATTCACCCTTGGGTCCTTGGGTATTGAGAATCCAGTCGAGCATCGATTCCGTAGCTTCCCGTTCAACCGAGATGCCATGAGCATGCGCTTCCCATAATCCAAGAGCCGTGTATTGTGTTTGCGAAGTATCACCTGTTGGACGATGACTGTAGCCCCAGCCACCGTGTGGTTTCTGACGTCGATACATGGCTCCGAGATAACCACGAATCAAGTCTTCTTCTTTATCGGCTGCCACCTCGCACAAGAAAATGATGACCAACCCATGGCTGTAAACATCGAGTTCTGCTGATTTACTTAACGATTGGCGACAAGCTTCGATTGCATCAGCAATGTGCCGGTGTTTCTCATAGCCAGCTTTGTACATGGCTAAGGCGACGATGCAGCGAGCGCCAAGTCGATAGTCTTTTAGATCGGTATCGAGGCGTTTGTAACCAAGCTGAATTAGCTCCTTAACCTCGGGGCTCTCGGGAGTCAGTGCAATGACTTGAGGGGCTTGGAAAAGAATACTTGCCACCGCTAAGGCAATGACAATTAGATACCGGTAACCAGAAGCAAAGCCACTAGCCAATTCAGCAACAGGAATTGTACCTGTGGCGAGATAGCAATATTTTCGTTGGGGTGTACCGTTCATGGCGCTCTTAAGGGTACCGGAACGCCTCATATTAAGCGGAAAATCTTTTTCCTCAATCAACTAATGCTTCTAGTAATCTTCCAGCAAATTTAATGCAGATAGATCTAAATTGTCTGAGCCGAGTGGAAATTGCAGTCAAATAGTTAGCGTATCAAACGGCTGAAAGCCTAGTGGCTGAATCCTTTTCACCTGAACTCTCGACGGCATGCTGCTACTTATAAACCAGCAGGCTAGCTCTTCTCAAGCCAATTGGTTTTTGATGATGGGGCTAAGCATTTGAAGCAAATCGTTAGAATGTCGGTTCCGGTCGCATTCTTAGGGGGGAATAAGCCCACCCAACCCCATTATCAAGCACTGTTATGCTACTGGCAGGCAGCATAATCGTCAACAAGCCAGCTTTTCTTAAGGGGTGGTTTGACAGGAGCCGATCCAACCCTAAAATACACAACTCGATTCAGCAGTTATTGCTCAACGTTAAGAGTAACGCTCAGTTGGCAACGACAAAGTTGGCAACGACCAGTTGGCAACGACCAGTTGGCAACGACACAGTTAGTAGTGACTTAGTTGGGCATGCTGCTTTAGAGATGATGGATAAGAGTGACCGGGTGTATAGCTCAGTTGGTTAGAGCGCAGCCCTGATAAGGCTGAGGTCCCAAGTTCGAGTCTTGGTACACCCACTT
>CAYGQU010000271.1:0-4752 GCA_964352045.1 uncultured Planctomycetaceae bacterium | reverse complement strand
GCGCGAGCTATTGCTAGCACACCATTGGCCCGGTAATGTCCGCGAATTACACAACGTCATCACTCGTGCTTGCGTGCTTGCCGAAGGGCCAAGCATTACAGCGAATTTGATTCGCAATTGGCTTCGCCAAGATAAAGCTGTTTCTCCAATTAGCTTTGCTAGCAACGAATCGACGGAGTTGGACCCAGATACTTCGCCAGCCACGTTACCGATTGGCAAGAGCTTGGCGGAAATGGAACGTGAGATGATCCTCGCAACGCTTGCTGAATTCGATGGCCACCGAGCAAAGACCGCCGAAGCCCTGGGCATTGGTGTTCGTACCCTCAGTGGCAAATTACGTGACTATGGCGTTGCTCCCCGGGAGAAGAATTTCCGACGCGTCGCTTAACTGCTATCGCGTTGTCAGCCGCATAAGACTAACTAACTCACTTGGCAACTTCCGCCGAAAGCTGATTAGTCTTTCGGCAAAAACTGCCGAAGGATTTTGATTTAACCGCAACGCAAACTCGCTGAATTACCAAAACCACGCAAAACAGTTGTCTCGCCTCTTTTGGCACGCAGACTGCATAGGCATATAGCACCAAGCCCGAAGAAGTGCAAACCAACGAGAAAACCAAACTAACATAAAGCATGTTGCCCGACCTTTTTAACAATTCGACAATGCCGTTGCTTGAGCACGTTGTGCAATTTGCGCAAGAACGTCACGGCGTGTTGGCGGGCAATATTGCGAACATGAACACGCCTGGTTACAAGACACGCGACCTTTCGACCGAGGCTTTTCAATCGAGCCTTAAACGAGCGGTCGAAGCGAGTCGGCAGCCTCAAGTTCGTGGCAGTGCTGGTCAAGCTGCGCTGCTTACTGAGCAGGGTCTGATTGCTTCGCAAACAAATACGACGTTCGGTACCATGCCGGGCAACGACGCTTACTCGGAAGTACGCGATGCGATGAAAAGCATCTTGTACCACGATGGCACCGACGTAAGCCTGGAAAAGCAAATTACCGAGATTTCAAAGAACCAAAGCCAACACAACATGGCAATTCGTTTGATGGCAACGCAGTTCAATCAACTGCGGGCTGCCATCAGCGAGCGTGTAACTTAAGTCTTTTGAAAAGAACTGGTACACGCAAGAAGAAAAGTAATGTCCGTAAGGAGTAGGCCTGATGTTTAGCAGTATCGACATAAGCACGAGCGGACTTGTGGCTCAACGCGCAAGATTGGACGTAATTTCGTCAAATCTTGCCAACCTCTCTACAACGAGCAACGAACGTGGCGAAGCGATCCCATTTCAGGAGCGCTACGTCACCTTCGCTACGAATGATGACGTCACCACACCAAGTGGCGGTGCGGGGGTCGAAGTTGCTTCGGTCGAAGTTTCGGGGAAAGCTCCCAAGATGAAATACGAGCCGGGACATCCTCATGCCAACGCCGATGGATATGTCGCCTACCCCAACATTGATATGACTACCCAGTTCGTCGATGCCCTTGAAGCAACACGTGCTTACGAAGCCAACATCGGTGTGATGGAAATCGCCAAAGACATGAGCCAACAAACGCTGCAGATCATCGCTTAAGAATCATTCATTAAATTGTCGTCCCTAGAAGGCCTATCGTTATGTTACCAATCCAATCAACCGCCGGCCCGCAGGTCCTAACGAGCTCCACGCAGCTTGGCGGTAAGATTAGTGGTGCTGATTCGGGACAAGTCGGTTCGTTTAAGAATCTGCTTATGGACTCGATTGAAAACGTTAACGGAATGCAGCAACAAGCTGACAAAGCAGTCGAAGCCCTTTTCACGGGCGAAGACGTCAATCCTGCCGAAGTCCTTACAGCGGTTCAAAAAGCCGACATGGCATTCAAAATGACCATGCAAGTACGCAACAAACTAATGGACGTCTATCGTGAGATTCAAGAAATACGAATCTAGACAAGACATAAAGTCAAATTGATCAAGCCAAACCAACTAAAGACAACCACCACAGCATAAGCAATTGGGTCGAAATGGATTTCGTCAACCAAACCATCAATCAGCTTCGCGATTTATTCGCATCCATGACTCCCGGCGCCCGACTTACGGCGGGCTTGTTATTGGCTGTGGTCGTCGTGAGTCTTGGCTACTTGGTTAATCAGGGCACCTCAGGGCCTGACGAATATCTCTTCGGTGCCGAACCACTGACTAGTACGCAGATCGCTCGTATGGAAGGTGCGATGTCGCAAGCAGGCCTGGGCGATTACTCTGTCGAAGGGAATCATATCCGAATCCCTCGAGGTCAGAAAGCGACCTACATCGCCGCCATTGCCGACGCCGGCGAATTGCCTCCTGACATCTTTATGATGATGGACGAAGCGCTCGCCAAAGGAAGCATCTTTGACGATAGCTCAACTAAAAAACAACGTCTCAAAGCGGCCCGTGAGAAGCAACTCTCACTCATCATCGGGCAAATGCCTTGGGTTGATAGAGCAATGGTTCTCTACGATGTTCAAGAAGAACGTGGCTTGCGAGCTACTCGACAAGCTTCCGCGTCGATCAGTGTCATGCCGGCTGTTGGTGAAACCGTCACCGCTCAGCGAAGCCGTAATCTAAAGAGCTTTGTTGCAAGTGCACATAACATTCCCCTTGCGAACGTCTCGATCACCAATCTTGGTAACGATTCCTTAGTAGGAAGCGATGGAATCAGTGCCGACGACTTCGATCACCCGCTCTATTCCACCAAAGCAAAAGTGGAACAAAAGCTTCGCAATGAATTGATGGCACAGCTTGACTACATCCCCGGTATTAGGGTGCAAGTGAAAGCAGAAATCGACAACACGCTCGAAAAACGCTCATTGCAAGTCAATCCTGAGGACAAGACGGCAATGCTCAAGAAACAGGAAACAACCGACACCTCCGAGCAATTGGCAGGTGGTGGTGGCGGGGCTCCTGGCCTCAATGCCCAGGGGCCTGGTCGCAACGGGTCCGATGCTTCGCTTGCCAAACAAGATAGCTCGAAGAAAACTCTCGAACAAAGCACCATCGACAACGTCGTAGGCACACGCACCGAAGAAATCATCACCGCTGGCTTAAATCTAGAACGAGCCGATGCAAGCGTTGCCGTCCCCCTATCGTACGTTGTCTCAGTAATCAAGAAAAATGGGCTCGAACTAACTGGTACTGAACCTGATAAGATTACCCCCGAAGAATTGCAGGCAACCCAAGCCGATATTCAAGGGAAAATCGAAGAGATCGTTAAACCCTTACTCCCCTCATTAACCATTGGCGAAGACGAATACAAACAGGCAAAAGTTACTTTCTTTCAAGACTTAACGCCTGCCGAAATTCCCTCTCCTTCAATGGCTTCCAACGTACTGGGCTACGCTGAAAGATACGCTAACACGATCGCTATGGCAGGCGTTGCTCTCATCAGCTTGGTGATGCTTCGCTCGATAGCCAAGGGGGGTGGTGATAACGACAATCTTCCTTCGGTGGCATCACTACGTCTAGATACTGCTAGTGGCGAAGCTAGTAGTCGTGCTTCCGGAGCCAATAGCAGTGGTACCCCTACGGAAGAAGAACGACAGAAACTCAAATTAAGAAAAGCGGAAACGCTAAAGGATGATCTCGCTGAAATGGTCAGCGGTGACCCTGAAGCAGCCGCTGAGATTCTAAAGAATTGGATCAACAACGCTGCCTGATCTTATTTTTTCTAAACCTACCGAGATATACCTACCGTGTTAACAAAACAAGACAATTCGATTCGTAAGGCAGCCGTTTTTGTGCGAAGCCTCGATCATGATGCGGCTGAAACTTTATACGGACGACTTTCGCACGAAGAAGCTTCCCGTTTGCGAAACGCCGTGCAAGAGCTTGGCAACATCCATGATGACGAACACGAACAAGTAGTCGAAGAACTACGCTATCAACAAACCTTACGAAAAGGCGATAAAACCTCGGCAACAGTTAAAAGTTCGATTGTCGATGACCGAGATGGCGTTGTATTAGAAATAGGTTCAGGCGATTATAACGCACCCCTTCATAAAGCTCCCACAGAACCCGAGTTACCAGAACAACCTGCCGACTGGTTCGGCTGTCTTGTCGAAGCAGATCCGACGGGCATTGCAGGTTACCTAGCAACAGAGCAGCCACGGGCAATTGCACTGGTGCTTTCCTACGTTACACCTGATTTGGCAGCTTCTATTTTAGCTGAGTTCCCCGAAGAGCAACAAACGAAAATTCTTTTGCAACTCGCAAGTTTAGGTGAAGCCGATCCGACGTCGGTTCGAGTATTGGCAACTGGTCTATCGGCTTGGATCAAACGTCAGCAGCAAGAAGTTCGCGTGCGTGAAAACCGACTCTCTTCGGTCAAAGCCATTGTCGCTGCAATTCCAAGCGCCCAACGTCAATCTCTTGTGAACAACTTACAAAAAGCAAATCATGATATTGCAAACGATTTTGAAGAGCCTCTAGAAGAGATTACTTCGGATTCAAAAAGGAAAGAAACACCCAATGTTACAAGTCAGAACGAATCGAACTACCCAAAACTTCATGAGCCTGTTGCTGAGTCAGAAACCAGTGCTAGCCGTCAGAATCTTATGCGTAAGCCCTTGCTAAGTTTTGCTGATTTAGATCGGATTGATGAACGGACTTTATCGCAAGCGATTGCGTCGCTTAAGCCTCATCATGCATTGCTTGCGCTTGCCGAAGCAAGTGACATCGTCTTAAAGCGAATTGAAAGCAAGCTTTCGCGACGTTCTGTTAACGAACTCCGTCAGCGGC
>CAYGQU010000270.1:2358-4808 GCA_964352045.1 uncultured Planctomycetaceae bacterium | reverse complement strand
GGCTTGCTGCGTGGTGCGCGAGGCAGCTTTGGCCGTGAGGCGATCGAGCTTGCGGGCCAAACCCGAAGTCTCTTTGGCGATTTGATCCGTCTGTTGGGGCATAGTACCAGGAGGTCGTTGAGAATCGTTCAATTCTTTTTCAAATAAAGCCAGTTGCTGGCGTGCTTGGTCAAGTTGCTGGATCAATTCTTCAGGATCACGTTCTGCTTTTCTACGTAGTGTCGAAAGCATTTCTTGAATGTCTTCGACCGATTGCTTCTGTTGCTCTGCTGCGCGGCCTAGTTGGTTGCGTGCTAATTGACGTGATGCTTCCCGTAATCCACCCGCAATGTCGCGGTCATTTGCTTCTTGTTCGGCATCGGCAACTGCATCTTGCGTTTCTGTTCGTGCTGAAGTATACGCCTGGTTTAGCAACCCACGCATCGTTTCTTGCAACTTGCTGAATCGCCGCGAGGCTTCAGCTTGTTCACCCAATAGTTTTTGCCGTTCGGCGCGAATTTCGGTTGTCCGCAACGGATTCCGCGATGCCGATTCGGCTGCCAATTTTGCAGTCCGCTTGGCTAAGCTTGATTGTTTTTGTTCGAGTTGGGCTAGTTCTTCGGCAAGCTGCTGAAAATCGGACCAACTAGTAAGCGATTGGGCGACTTGTTCGAGTGATTCAATCGCTTCGCCTTGTTGTTTACTGGCGATAGTTAAAGCTTGGCTCGTTTCTTGCTGAGAATCCCGTTTGGCTGCCCGACGGGCTACTGCTAAGGATCGCTTTGCATCGGTCATTGCGACAGAGCTGGTTGCAGCAAGTTCTTCTGCCGCATCACGGAGTTGCGATTCGAGTTCGGGTCGGCCAAGTCGGTTTCTCGCCACTTCTTCCGCCATTGATTTGGCAAGCTGTGCTGCTCCGTTGTTAGGATCTTCGACGCGCTGCGTTGCTTGCCGTTGTTCAAACTCACTGGCGGCAAGTCGATCGAAGGTTGTCTGATCGGTCGGCTTTTCTGAATCAACTTCGGCTAAGATTGATCCTGTAATCTCTTGGGCAG
This sequence comes from uncultured Planctomycetaceae bacterium, assembly GCA_964352045.1. Taxonomy (GTDB): domain Bacteria; phylum Planctomycetota; class Planctomycetia; order Pirellulales; family Lacipirellulaceae; genus CAYGQU01. The sequence goes on along the minus strand of CAYGQU010000270.1, from coordinate 3,774 downwards.
CGCGCTGTCGGTTGATCGCATGTTGAATTTCTGACAATAGCAATGATTGCTTTTTAGCGAGCCGAGCCTCGAATTCTTCGTTGCTAATCAAAAAAATGCGACGCGGTAGTTTGGTTTGTCCCCGACCGGGCCGATAGTCTTCTGCAACAGCTAGCAAGTCGAGCCGAGTCCCTGTTTCGAACTTAAGCTCGCGGAGGTCCCATGTTTTTTTCAGACCGAGTTCTTCTCCCTCTTCAAGTGACTCTTTCTTTGGCGGATCAAATTTTCCTTCGTAGAGGCTATATTCAAGAGGAGTCTCTTCTGTGGCCGTCGCTTCGCCTTCGGGAATTGTTTTTGCCGAAACCCAGGATTTGGCGGTTGCTAGATTGTCTTGCACCGAAATATGAATCAAAACTTCAGCCTGCGGCGTCACAAACAAGTCTCCACTTGGCTCAATCCAGCGAACTTTGGGAGGTGTGTCTTCAACGACATCATACGGCTTTGGTGGTGTCCGACCGATGCTTCCCGATACCGACTCGAGGACAAGATTCCAAGTCGGTTTGCTGCGAGCGACTGAGGGTCTTTCCGCAATCCAAGTTTGCGTTAGCGTTGTAATGTCTTTTGGTTTAACGAAGTGCAAATCGCAGTCTATTTTTTTGTCTTCAGGTAGCTCAAGCAAGGCTGACTTTATAGGCTGGTCAGTTTTGGCTTCGACTTGAAGTTGGCTTCCTTGAAGAACTTTAAGGGATTCGCTAGATGAACTTGCTGGTAGTCCACTGTAAGTAGGAGCGATGATCGAGATTTGCACTTCCGAAACCTTGGGTGGCTCTACTAGTTCGAGTGGTTGCCAGGCCATGGTATGATCATCTCCGCCGACAACACGAAACTCAAATGGTTCAACTACCGCCTCACGAACCGCTATCCCTTGGTTGCCAACGAGTTGCATCTCAACGGTATCGGTCTGCAAACCAGTGGCTGTTTGGTAGCGATATTCAATTCGCATGTCATTGGGCAACCGATTGTTTTCGTCCATGGCAGTTAATTCAAAATTTTCGCCGATCGTCAGTTGCTGTGGAGGATCGATAAGTACAAGCTGATTCTGGCGAGGCCATGCCATATTGCTCCAAGGCATTGCCAGCCGCATGAGCCCGGTGGCAACCCCTTGCGGTATCGCCAACGTCAAACCGGCCAGTATTAGTGTTGGCAACAAGACATAGCGATAGGATCTTTTCAGAGGCTCTCGATCGAGCACTGAATAAAAATCGACATCCGCGCTTTGATCTTCAGCGTGGATCACCACGGCGCGGCGAAGCTCCGTAGAGCCTGCACTCGGGGCTTCAATCGGTTGATCATGGAATTCTAATGCGCTAGCAAGCCGACTGCCCAGTTCAGGAAAATGTTTCTCAACCTTTTGGGCAATTGCCAATCGCGAGGGGG
>CAYGQU010000270.1:0-2348 GCA_964352045.1 uncultured Planctomycetaceae bacterium | reverse complement strand
CAATAAACCCGACAAGCGTCGATGTGGCAAGCCAACGTAAGCCAGGGTCGGTGAACCGTCCGATGTAATCAATCCCAACGAGCAAAACGAGCAAGCTGATTCCTACCGCCAAGCAAAATAGCCATGCGGCACGATGCGTAAAACGCATTTGTTGGTGGGCTACTTGATCGATTTTATGAAGGAAGTTTTGTGGCACGTTGTGTTTTGTCGTTTGAGTTTCGCTTAATTCGTAAAAAGTCGATAGGTTATATTCAAAGCATGGACCTCCGTTTGCGAAGAATCCATTCCAGGCTTAAACAAACGGTTATCGCTAGTAGTAGGGGCCAACGATTCCAAAGCTCGTAAGGGGGCAATGTTGCAATCGGAACCGGTCGGCCCTTGGGAAGGTAATCGAGCAAATTTCCCGATTCGCTAAGCGGGATAAAATCGCCACGAGTTCGCTTGGCTGCTTGCAACAAACCCACGCGATTCATCTCAATGTGGGCAAGTTCTCCTGGAGGAGCGAGAATCTCAAATTCTACCGATCTCGGAACACCACTGACTTCGTTGTCTACCAATACCGCGCGATACTTACCCGCTCCCAAGCCAGACAACCTTGCCGTAAAACGTCCATCGCTCGCACGGTTCGGTAACAAGTCGATTTCTTTATCAGCCTGCCCTGGCGTTGTAAGCCGAAGCTTGGGTGGCGTGGTATTACGGGTCAAACTACGATCATCGCGGAGTTCGATACGGACTGAATCGCCTAACTCGAAACGTCGTTCGTTCATCGTAAGCTCCACTCGCTCACCCGTCTCATCACGTTTACCACGAGCCAACGAACGCAGCATTTGTATCCAATACCGAGCAAAGTAGACGTCGCCTACTTTATAACGCCATCGCCAAGTGTCATCCATCGCATGCAACAAAACGCGGCCCGCTCCGAAATATTGTGTTACGATCAGCGGAGCCCCTTTGCCGGCCGATGCCATGTAAGTTGGATGTTCGGCTAAAATCTGAGCCGAAGGCTTCGGCTCACCAACATCGGCAAGCCAATAGAAGGGTGCTAAGTTGGCCCAAACCTGGGCACTCCTTTCAGGCGTATCTGCCAATAACAGCGTCGAGGTTTGCATGCCTTGTCTAGTAAGCTTTGGTCGAAATCCAGTTTTATCATTCCATCCACCAACAATCCCGGCGGTAGGTTTTGTTGGAAGCATCGCCAGCAGCTGGGGGCGATTTAGGTAAGCCGATGGCAAATGCTTTGGACCAGCAACAAGGGCCAATCCCCCGCCACGCTGACTAACGAATTCAGAAAGATTACCCCACAACGAACGGGGTAATAGCGTTGGATCGAGGTCTATTAGAATCAAAACATCGAAAGTTTTAAGTTCCTCAGCCCGAATAGGGAACCGACGCAGAGCGGTTAAGTCCGATTCAGAATGCTCCGGATCAGCTTCTTGTAACAACGTGGCCACCTCGATCGTGCTGTCACGTTCAAGTAATTGCTTCAAGTAACGATACTCGTAGTTTGGATAACTGGCCGCTAGCAAGACTTTTAATTGACCTTCGCGTACGGTAAGCGTGTGCGTCAGCTCACTTGGATCGGTTTGTCTTGCTTCGTTGTTTGAATTTGGTGTGGCGCGCAGCGTATATTGGAATTGGCCCTTCGCCGGGGGTCGATCAATCAATTGTAGAGGCAGGTTAATTTCATCTGTTTCAGAGTCAGGCTTCAAAGGAAAATTCAATTCCTTCCGAGCTACCACTTGGCCATTGCGAAGCAGCTCGACATCGACCTCGCCACCTGCCATGCCACTGGATCGGAGCGTTGCTTGAAAATTCACCAAGTCATCGACAAAAGCACGGTCATCGGCAAGCAATCCTTCGAGTTCGACCCAAGGGGGAGGCGTTTCGTTTCCGATGCCAATAAAATAGAGGGGAACCCCGTTGCGACGTGCCGACTCACTGGCGCTTGTAAGTGATCGCCCTTGGGTTGTTTGCCCATCGGTAAACGCCACGATCCCTTGCAGCGGTGCCCCAATCGGGCTTTCCACAAGCGTTGTTAGGGCATCGCCCAAACGGGTTGCCGAGCGATTTGGATTCTGTTTCTGCTTAGTGGAGTTCATCGCTTCAAGCTTCTCGATCAGCTCCTCGGTCCCTTTCCCCCCATTGGTCAAGGCCGCATCAACCAGCATGAGTTCGAGATCGTATTGTTTGGAAAGCTCGTTCAGCAGTTGGTCGTTTTGATTAAGCAGGATTCTTCGCGCGGCGGTTTCTCGGGAAACAAACCTTGATGACATTGAAGACTCGTCGAAGGGAAGTAAGTCATTTGATGACACGATATCAGGAAGTTTTGCATCCACGGTCTGCATGCT
>CAYGQU010000269.1:3744-4813 GCA_964352045.1 uncultured Planctomycetaceae bacterium | reverse complement strand
ATTCTGATAAATTGACGGGGGCTTGGCTTAACTTACTAAAAAAACGATTTGATTTATCGACGGGCCGTTTGATCAGAAGCGAAACAATCGAAGAAGGTGAAGCCAATCCCCTTGTTAAAATTGTCAAACCACCTGCAAAAGTCGAAGCGGTGCAGCAGACCAAGCGTACCGATATCGAAAAATTGCTAGTCAAAGCGGAAACGCAGTCAAGGCGAAAGCAATCGACAAAGCCTGCCGAATTGCCCCAATCGGTTGCCCCCGTACCTACCGAACGTGATCAAATTAGGATCTTCTCTGTTTCGCGTCTTACCGGCAAGTTGAAGCGAGAAATCTTTCAGCACGAAACCTCATCGGAAACGGTTGATGGTGATGTTGATCGTGCCGAAGCCGATATTGACTCTCGTAAACTGGGCACCTTGGTCCATGCGATTGTCGAAAGGCTTGATCGGAATGCTCTACCGCAGGCGTTACAGCAAGCGATCCAACACTGGGCCGAGTCGCTATCGCCGAGAATTATTGGCCGCAAATACGCTAAGGGCCTACGCGAAGCGACCGCCCTGTTAAATCGTTTCATTCATTCCGAAGCATGGCAAGCAATGCAACATGCCCAAAGGCTTGACCGAGAAGTTGAATTTTTAATGCCCTGGACACTGGGGAAAGAATCAAAAGGCCAAACCTCATTATTCCAAGATTCTCCCTCATTGTTGCGAGGTTATATTGATGCAATGCTGCTCGACGAAAACAATGATTGGCACTTGCTCGATTACAAGACGAACTTCGTGGAAGTCGAACAAGTCCCACAACTGGCCGAATCGTATCGTTTGCAGCTAGGCGTTTATGCACTTGCGCTTGAGCAGGCAAAAAAAACACCGCCCAAATCACTTCAGCTTTGTTTCCTTAGACCTGGAGTAGTGCATCGTTTCGACTGGAATGATTCCATGCGACATGAGACAATCGAGCAAGTCAACGCTGCGATCGAATCAGTGCGTGACGAATTACTTCTGAATCAGTAAGTCGCTCTTTTTTTGCTAACCCTTCCCCCCAAGTGATAAACTGGTCAACGTTCATG
>CAYGQU010000269.1:881-3734 GCA_964352045.1 uncultured Planctomycetaceae bacterium | reverse complement strand
AAAGTGCTGCGCGATGCGGGGTACGAAGCACTTTGGGCGGGAGGATGCGTAAGAGATGCTTTATTAGGCATCGAACCAAAAGATTACGATATCGCAACCAATGCCGAACCGAATCAAGTGCGCAATCTCTTTGGTCGAAAGCGGACCATAGCAGTAGGAGTCTCTTTCGGTGTGATGACAGTGCTCCCACCACGGGGTGTACAAGCCGAACCCATTGAAGTGGCGACCTTTCGTAGCGATGGAGCCTATGTCGATGGACGTCGCCCTGAAACCGTCCAATATACAAATGCTGAAGAGGATGCCGCACGCAGAGATTTTACGATCAACGGTATGTTCTTTGATCCGATCGGTGAGAAAATTATTGACTACGTCGATGGTAAATCGGATATCGAACAGCGTGTTATTCGTGCCATTGGCAATGCCGAACATCGGTTTGCAGAAGATCGTTTGCGTATGCTTCGGGCGATTCGATTCGCCTCGACACTCGAATTTGAAATCGAACTGGAAACGCTCGCTGCCGTGACTCAACATGCGGCATCAATCGCCGAAGTGAGTCCTGAACGCATAGGTGCCGAACTAAAACGGATGCTCGTGGATTCGCAACGAAGTCTCGCGGTGAATTTACTTGAGAAGACAGGTCTGTTAGGTCAATTGATTCCAATGCTTTCAAACCTAGCCAAACCGATCCTCCAACCCACTCTTAATCGACTTGATCGGTTAGAGTTTCCGACACCCGCTTTGGCGTTAGCGACTCTGCTTTGGAAAGTCTCCGATAAATCGACCGCAAGTCGTGTTGCTCGAGATATCAAGTGGACAAGCAAAGAAGCTGAGCGAGTCGGGTGGCTTGTCCAACATGGAAAAGCATTGGAACAGGCTGAAAGTCGCCCTTGGTCAGAAATACAGCCCCTTTTAGCAGCCGAGGGTGGAAAAGAACTAGTTCAATTACGCCGAACGATGTTCGATTACTCGGATGCGACGGACCAATTTTGTCGTGAACGGTTAGCATGGCCTAGCGAGAAGCTCGATCCTGATCCATTCGTCGTTGGAGCGGATCTTATAGCGGCAGGGCTGAAGCCAGGGCCCGATTTCAAACGATTGCTTGCCTTGTCTCGCGCAGATCAACTCGATCAGTTAGTCAAAGATAAACACGAGTCGCTTTCAAAACTAGGAATAAAGAAACCATAATTCTGTAGAACGTCCCGTCATAATAATGTTTTTCTGTTTCAATATGCTACGATATAATAACCTACCCAATCAAAAATACGAGCTAATATGTTTTCCTTACTAGCGGCTGCCGAGTTAACCATGGATGGACCCTACTGGATTAGTATCCTGTCGCGAGTCATTCACACTACTTGCGGGGCAACGATACTCGGTGGATTGATATACCTTCGCTTTGTGCTTGTCCCCACTGCCATCAAGTCAGACGATGTTTGCGAAGTCGTATTCACAAACAAGCGGCGTACGTGGGCGCTTTGTATTGCTCTTTGTTCAGCATTGCTCATAGCAAGCGGGCTTTATAATTTGCTTCTTTTCACCGACCAATATCAGAACCTGCCGAAACTTTATCACCCACTTTTTGGAATAAAGTTTTTGCTTTCATTGGGTGTAATGTTTATTGCCGCCGTCATCGCTGGCAAAACTAAGCTAGCCGAACGAGTTAGAAGTAAAATGACGCTGTGGCTTAATATCGTCATCGTTTTAGCACTAGCCGTCTTTGTCCTTGGGGCAATCCTTCGTTCATGCCGCGATCTGCCGGCAGCCCGAATTGCTCCGATTGAAGAGATTTCGATCGAGTTTGACGGAGTCGAATAGCGAACGCGAACCGATCTTCAAATGGGCAGGACTCAACAGAAAACAAGAAGGAACAAGCATGGACAAGAAAGCTAAAAAACGAGTCGATGTGCTACGCAAAAAAGTTGATAAAATGCAGCAGCTCTTGAATTGCGCCAAGGAACAAATGGACGACCCACAGGAAGTCGCGCAGCTCGAGCAGGAGATCGCCGAGGCCAAAGCCGAGATCACCAAGCTCAAAGAGGGCTGATTCTTATCAGTTGGGTTATCCTGCTCGCCGTGAAACACGTACGGTTTCATTACTGTCGGCTTGTCCCTCAGAGGGAGAGAAGACACCTGGCTCATCCGCCCCATCTCCATCCCAGTCGCCCGATATAGGAACTTGTCCTGGCTCGTTGGTCACAGCTTGTGCAAAAGCTGTATCCATCGCTTCGAGCTCTCCATCGCTATCGGCATCAACAAGCCATTCGCCCGCTCGGAAGACCCCCAGCTCATCGGTTCCATCGCCATCCCAGTCGCCTACGATTGGGCGATCGCCCGCCTGGCCAAGTAAGATAGTTTGGTCCTTTTCTGTCAGATGGCCATCCCCATCGCTGTCGAGAACCCAAGAGCCATCGCGATAGATACCGATCGTACGGATCCCATCGCCATTCCAGTCACCTGCAACTGGCGTGTCGCCAGCAACACCGAAGTAAAAGACATGGTCAATCACATCTTCGCGACGCGCCACCTCGGCTGGCTTTTTGAGCCGTCGCGCACCGCTGGTTGCCTCTTCTTTAATCGGTGGAATATTTTTTACTTTCTTGGCGATCGGCCCTGGATAGTTAGCAGCATCGGGCATGCCTGGTTCATGTTGGATCGCATGTGGATCACGGGGCCATGCGGGGCCGAAGATACCAATGTCGGTCTTTCCATCTCCATCCCAGTCGCCCGTCACGGGTAGGTCATCCATCGAACCGAGTTGGGCCCAAAGATCATTACGATCCCAGCGTCCATCTCCATTGAGATCGAGGTACCAATCCCCTTCGATAAAGACGCCGATGTCGGTAATCCCAACAC
>CAYGQU010000269.1:0-871 GCA_964352045.1 uncultured Planctomycetaceae bacterium | reverse complement strand
GTCTCAGCTTGTGCTAAAGCTGTATCCATCGCTTCGATGTCTCCATCGCTATCGTCATCTAGAAGCCATTCGCCCGCTCGGAAGACCCCCATGTCTTCTGTTCCATCTCCATCCCAGTCGCCTGAAACAGGAATCGCTTTTTTATTTCCTAGGGCGAATTGGCTTAGATCGGCCCCTTCGATGTTGGTCGTTAGGAGCTGCCATTTGGCTTGACGAAGTTCCTCGCTCGAACGATCGGCCCCTGACCAAGGGGTTTGATCAGCACCAGCCGACGTAAATTGTATCGTTCCACCTGGAATACCTACTACTGATCGAGGGCTTCCCCCGTTAATCACGCTGAGATGCCAAGTATATCCGACCGAACTCGATCCACCGAAACTTGATAGCACCGGCGATTCAGGCGTAAGCAAAGGCCAAATCGGTGGCTCGACATTGAATGTCAAGGGTTGAAAGACCTGGCTCGTTTCATTAACGGGCGTTTCAGGCGGTGGTGGTGGAATCGGTATGACTTCCACTTCGCTGAAGTTGTTTTCGAGCGAAGCATCGCCCGCGTGTAATTCGACTCGGAAGATAACGTCGTTACCAAATAGATCTTTGAACGAGCTAGCAGAGATCCCATCGCCTGGGACAATCGTTTGCGAAGGATTGATTGCCTCGCCTCCCGAGGTACCTGGCGTATCAATACCATCGACAAGCCCTGCGGGACTTACTTCGGCAACGCCATAAATACCCGCTCGCAAACCAATGAATTCATAGTAGCCATTGGCATCGGTTGTGGTAGTAATTTCGCCATTAGGATAAACTCCTGGGAGCATGTCGGTACCGTATATCGGTTCACCTGTTTCGCCATCCACTAATTGCAGCGTTACCC
>CAYGQU010000268.1:0-4824 GCA_964352045.1 uncultured Planctomycetaceae bacterium | reverse complement strand
CTTCACCACAGGCAAGATCGAGGGCATCCCAGCAAAGGACCCCGCATTCGGAACCGATGCGCGTTGGATTAACACTGCTAGGCAGGATGAAGCAGAACTGTTTGGCTACACGGTCGTCGAACCGGGGGCCGTTTTGGCAACGCACTTGACAGAAGTTTGCCGACGCCATGCCGATGAAATACTAACACGCGACTCCGCCAAGCACCTGATTGACGAACTCAAAGCAACTTCGCCCACCGTTGTTGAAGAATTGATCCCCAGTGTTATGACGCTGGCTGAGGTACAGAATATCCTGCAAATGTTACTTCGAGAGCAGGTTTCGATTCGTCAACTGGCATTGATCCTCGAAACACTCGGTGACAATGCCCAAAAGTCAAAAGATCCTATCTTACTTACCGAGTATGTGCGACATCGCCTAGCACGGCAACTTTGTACCCGCTATCGCGATGCCGACAAGAAGTTGCATGTTGCTGCTTTTGATCCTGCCTTGGAAGATCGTATTCGTGCCGGATTTGAACACAACGACCGTGGGCTTTTCTTACGATTGCCACCCAAGGTTGTCGAAGCAATTATCGCAAAGATCCGCCCCGAACTCGACCGACTTGCGACCGAAGGACATGCCCCGATCGTGTTGGTAAGTCCACAGATTCGAGCAGCCGTCAAGCAACTTACAGAAAGTCATTTACAAAATCTCGTTGTGATGAGTTTCAACGAAGTGACCCGTGATACGAGCCTCGTCACGCAGGCTGTTGTTTCGGATATTAGTTAGGCACATTTTCTCCTCTTTATCCTGAATTATCGACAAAGAACGTATGGACATTCGCACCTTCCGAGCTAAGACGATGCGTGAAGCGCTAGCGCTGGTACGACGTGAGTTAGGACCAGGCGCTGCGGTGCTGCACAGCCGAGAAATTCGTCGAAGCACGGTGGGTAAGCTGCTTTACGGAACGGGGGTCGAGGTCACTGCTTCGCCCGAGCTGCCTGTCTCGATGCGGCCAAAAAAAATCATGCCTATAACCACCAGTCGTGCTGTAGGAATTGAGCTTCCGAGTCCAGAAGAAATAAATCCTGTCGATACAAACGTTCGTCAAAATGGCCCAATACAGGTTGAGCCGCTAAATCGAATCAAACATCTTGATCTCAATTCGCAACCATCAGATCCGATGAAAACAGGATTCCCGTTGCTCGATGGAGCGGCTAAACCAAGTGAAAAAATAATAGATTTCAAGCATCAGCAAGTAATTGAGGATCTACGTAAGCGTCTTGTTGATACCGACCTAGCCTCGGAGTTAATCGACACCCTTTGCAAGCAAGCGGTGGTGGATTTTGAACATGCCGATGAGCTTGCATTTGACATTGTAATGGAACATGCCGTTCAATCGCTTTCGGCACAGTTGCTCATTGCCGATCCAATCGCTATCAATGCGAGAGAAGATCTAAGTGAAAGCGATTCAAATGCGAAAAGACCAAAGACAATTGCTTTGGTGGGTCCAACCGGCGTTGGTAAGACCACCACCATTGCCAAGCTTGCAGCGACGCTTAGCGTAACGCACTGCCACCGTGTGGGGCTTGTCACGCTCGACAGCTATCGCGTCGCGGCAGTTGAACAATTGCGAACTTACGCCAAATTACTCAACTTACCATTGGAAGTTGTTGGCAACGTTGAAGAGATCGGCTCAGTGATGCAAGCAATGCATGAGGTTGATGTCGTATTGATAGATACCGATGGACGCAGCCCGCGCGACCGAGTTGGTATCGAGCAAATGCAATCGCTACTTGAAGAGGTAGGAGTTGACGAAATTCACTTGGTCCTCGCTGCTAGTACTTCACAACGCGGCATGGCCGAAGCGGTTCGCGCTTTTGATAGCTTGCATCCGACCCAATTATTACTAACAAAAATCGACGAAACGCCAACTCTGGGCCATATTGTAAAAACTTCCCACGACGCGAAGCTCGCAATCGGTTATCTCACCGATGGACAGGGTGTTCCTGAGGATCTTGCCATGGCTGGCGCCCAGACGTTAGCGCGGACGATCCTTGGAGCATGAACTCAATCAATACAAATTAACCTTTTGGCGAATCGTTCGTCGAAATAATCCCTATAAATTAACAATTCAACTCATCTAGCGATGACCATTCAGTCGATGCCTAAGAAGTAAATCCCGTTATGCCCTCGTAGGTCAAAATAGGATAACTGCCCAAACTTTTCGGGCAGATTTAAGAGCTCGATAGGAATGGTTCAATGGCTAGGGCTTATGCCGGTGTACTTGGCTCTTTGAGCATGGCAGTCGTCATGCTAAGAGGAGCGATTGCCGGTGCGGGCTTTGAAGGAACCGTTGCAAATGCTTTACCTGCTGTTGCCCTGATGGGTGCGGTTGGATTTATCGTCGGGTGGATTGCTGAGGCAACCATCGACGAATCCGTTCGTAGTCGATTAGAGAAACAGCTCGCCGAGCTAGAGCAAACGACCGAGGCGACCGTCTGATTTCAATCAGCCTTTGCTGAAGTCAAAATAATTTAAACATTCGCGTGAGAAATGACTCTCACGTTCGTCAGGCAACCGCATGAGGCAGTTGTCGAACATAGCGATTCATGGAGGATACGAATGGCAGCGATGACCTTTTCAACCAAACGGTTCACACCTCGTCCGGTAATGAAGGATGCTGAGAAAGAGGCCCGAGCCGCAAAGATGGCGGTCATCTGGACCCAATTCAAAGCCGATCCAACCAACAAGCCATTACGTAATCGTTTGGTGGAAGAATACCTTCCCCTCGTCAAATACAATGGCGAACGCATCTGGAGCCGGCTGCCTGATGGCGTCGAGCTAGACGACCTCATCTCGGCTGGAGTGTTTGGCCTCATGGATGCGATCAACGCCTTTGATATGTCACGTGGCGTAAAATTTGAAACCTACTGTGTGCCACGTATTCGTGGTGCGATGCTCGACGAACTTCGTAGCATGGACTGGGTTCCACGCCTTGTTCGAAGCAAGGCGAGCAAGCTCAACGCTAGCGTCAAAGAACTCGAAGAAAAGTTCGGTCGTTCTCCAACCGAAATCGAGTTAGCAGCCAAGATGGAAATGACCGTCCCCGAGCTTGAGAAAATGATCCAAGAAGCCAACGCCGTCGGCTTGATCAGTCTCAACAAAAAATGGTATGAAACGGATAGCTACAAGGACGTTCGCGAAATCGACGTTCTCGAAGATAAGCGATCCGACGACCCGACGCGCCGCGTCCAAAAGTCGGACATCATGCGACTCGTTACCAAAGGTCTTAACCGTAACGAACGCCTCATCATCATCCTCTACTACTATGAGGAACTGACGATGAAAGAAATCGGCGCCACGCTCGATCTCTCCGAAAGCCGCGTTAGTCAAATGCACTCGGCGATTGTCCAACGCCTTCAAGGCCAGCTAGGCCGACGTCGTCCCGAATTCGGCACAGCTTGATTTTTTGAAGTCCTGATTCGGACGCAATAAAACTATTTCAAGCCCATGGCTCGGTGCTTTGCCGTTCCATGGGCTTTTTTTCTGCCCGGTTGGTTTCTAAAACTTAGGGTATGTCAGACATACCAACCGAATGGAAAGCGAGCGCCACGTTCAGCCCCTGCGAACGGTTCCGCTACGATCTAACACGCGACTGGGGCCTTGCCGGCATTCAGCTAAGGGGTGGTCACGATCTGTTTGACCAACAAGATTTTGGCGACGCTTGGGTCGCGTTCATCGGCCTCAATCCTTCAACGGCTACCTTGCGTACGAACGACCCAACGGTCGAACGTTGCTGCCGCTATGCACAGCGTTGGGGCTTTCGCCGCATGGTGATGCTCAACCTGTTTGGTTATAGGGCAACCGACCCGCGAGATATGAAAGCGTTCAAAGAGCCAGCCGAAGGCGATGCCGTTGGTTCAGGCAACGACAAAGCAATCCGTAAATGGATCAAGAAGGCTGAGATGGTCGTCTGCTGTTGGGGCAATCATGGCGAACACCTTGAGCGTTCATCGAAAGTATTGCCGATGGTTTCTGAGCCGTATGCCTTGAAGGTAACCAAGTCGGGCGAACCGGGGCACCCGCTCTATTTGCGTGCCGATTTGGAACCCGTGCCGATGTCATCCGCGTTCTATTCTTCAAATTCCCAAAATTCCTGAACCCTTTCTACCGTCCAGCGGCACTCTAGGGGCATGACCATCATGACCAAGCCACCCAACGCCCGTCAGACGATGCCCATGTCAGCCATCACGTCAGCTACCGATCCAATCGAAGCGGAGCCGTTTGACTTGGCCACGCTCGTCGATAATCACCAAGCCGAATTGTGGCGTTACCTACGCTACCTTGGTGCCAAACCGGCCGAGGCGGATGACCTAACGCAAGACGTTTTCCTCGAAGTTGCTCGCAAGCCGTTCGTGCAGCATTCGCCGCAACAGTCGGCAGCCTATTTGCGGACCGTCGCTCGGAATCGATTGCTTATGTTCCGTCGCAAGCAGCAACGAGAGGGCCAACAGGTCGATATCGAACTAGCCGAATCCGCTTGGGCTGAGACGGTATGGAATGAAAAAATCGCCGACGGCAAATGGGATGGCTACACCGCAGCCCTCGCCGATTGCACTGAACAACTCGAAGGCAAGTCACGCAAAGTGATCGACCTTCATTACCGTGAGAAGACGTCGCGCGAGAAAATTGCTGAGTCATTCGATATGAAACCTGACGGTGTCAAAACCCTTCTACGGCGTATCCGTCAAAAACTACGCGAATGCATCGAGCGCAAGCTCGTCACGACCTAACGGCCCTGAGAAAGTATTTTCCTTCGTGGTCCCCACCTCCGTTTGGGG
>CAYGQU010000267.1:0-4827 GCA_964352045.1 uncultured Planctomycetaceae bacterium | reverse complement strand
TGACTGATGAACGCAACGTAATGCGCTCTAACTACGAACAAACGCTTCAACCATCAAAATATCAGCAGCACAATTCTCAGCCACCGAGTTCGAGACAACCTAGTTTTGAACAGCAATCGCGAATGAAGATCGTTTCGCCGATTTCTTCTGTTGATCCACGACAAGCTGCCTTCGATGAATTGGCGCGTGATGTCGAAGCATTAGAAGCCCAGCTGGGAATTATCAAACGCGTTGTAAAACTAGTAACTCCTAGTGTTGTCCACATCGAGGCGCGACCACTGCAACAGTTTCGCTCGTACAATGGGTCGCAAGAAGCAGGATCAGGAATTCTAGTTCAAATTGACGGTAAGAATTGTGTTTTGACGAACCGACATGTAATCCGCTACTCAGCAGCCACTCACATCCGAATTCATTTAGCCGATGGTCGTGAATTGAAGCCCGCCAAAATTTGGAGCGACCGACAAACCGATGTAGCCGTTATGGCACTCGATAATTCGGTGACCAAAATTACCACGGCCCGCATCGGCGATAGCATTCGTCTTGAAATTGGCGAACAAGTCCTTGCCTTTGGAAGTCCTTTCGGTTTAAGCCAAAGCGTGACGCGGGGAATCCTCAGTGCCAAAGGACGATACAACCTCGACCTGGGTGATGGCGACGTCGAGTACCAAAATTTCTTACAAACCGATGCAGCAATTAACCCCGGCAATTCAGGGGGCCCGCTTATCAACCTCCGTGGCGAAGTCGTGGGGCTTAATACCGCGATCGCTAGTAGTTCGGGCGGTAACGAAGGAATTGGGTTCTCTATCCCCATCAATCTAGCAATCCGTATTGCCAACCAACTGGTGACAGAAGGAACCCCTTCGAGAGGTTTTCTAGGGGTAAGCTTGCTCGATGGATTCGATGTCAAAAGAGCTCGTAGTGCTGGTCTGAAGCGTCCTGCAGGTGCTTTAGTCACACGAATCGAAGAGGGCTCACCAGCCCAACGAGCCGCCCTGAAACCAGATGATGTGATCCTAGCGTATGATGGAATTCGAGTCGAAGATGACGAACATTTAATCAATCTCGTGAATCTCACCGAATCGGGCAAACGGGTCGAAATAGAAATCGTCCGTGAGGGAGTTCTTGTCCGAACAACAGCACAAATTGGCCGCAAGAGCAAGCCGTAAGCTCGCAATCGCTGTTCTCACCAATTTGTAAGAGGTGAAGAATTATCGACGAGACAAAGTGCCCCTCCCCAAATGGTTTCGAGAGGTTATGCTATAGCAAAGCCGCTGGCCAAGTGGCGGAATTGGCAGACGCTCCGGACTTAAAATCCGGTGGGGGGAAACCCCCGTGCGGGTTCGAGTCCCGCCTTGGCCACTTATCTGGTAAGGACTTACGACGATTCGCGAGTCCGCCGATTGTCTCTCTGAAATTCCACTCGGAACAAATTCGGAACAGCTTTGCTTTTGTAGGGCGTTTGCGTTGATAGACTCAAACTTGCCCTAGTACTACGATTCACTTGTCCATTCGTGAGAGAACGTTTGATGAGGAACCGTAGATGGCCAGCTTACACCGCGATAGCAAGTCTCCCAATTTCAGCATCCGCTTTCGATACGATGGTCGGAACATCAATCGTTCCTTAGGAACTGATGATAAACGCCGAGCTGTTGGTATCTGCTCACGAGTAGATGAGATGCTTTGCCTCGTTGAGGGCAATAGGATTGAGATTCCTTTAGGCATCGATCCGATCGAGTTTATCCTCAGCGATGGGAAATCGACGGGGAAAGCTCCCACAAGAAAGCTGCTTGGTCTTACGGAGTTCTTTGCTACGTATGAGAGCAGGCTTCCCGAGGGCCATAAAGAGCTTTCCACTCTTCTAGGAGAACGTACCCACCTCAAGCACTTTAAGAAGCACCTAGGGCCACATCGTAAGGTTCAGGCTATATCGAAATCAGATCTGCAAGGCTACGTTTCGAAGCGACTGAAGGATAAGCACCATGGCAAGCCGATTCAGCCTGATACGATCCGCAAAGAATTGGTGACGTTTAGAATGCTATGGAATTGGGGGGTGCAAGATGGTTTACTCATTGGGACTTCTCCAACTCGGCACGTTGCATTGCCGTTATCGGATGAAAAGCCTCCCTTTATGACACGTACTGAGATTGAAGCTATCCTAAAGCGGAAAGGTCTTTCGATAGAGGAAGAAAAACGGCTTTGGGAAGCACTCTACTTAGAGAGAACTGAAGTAGAAGAAGTTCTCGAATATGCTCGTAAGAACGCATCTTATCCGTTCATCTACCCCATGATGGTATTTGTTGCTCATACATCAGCTCGTCGAAGCGAAATGGTTCGCTCTTTGATCGAAGACATCGATTTTCGGACAAGAACCATTTTGATACGAGAAAAAAAGAAAAGCCGCACCAAGGCGATGACTTATCGCCGTGTTGATATGAGCCCGCTTTTATACAAAGTGATGCGTTCCTGGATCCACAATCACCCAGGAGGAAAATTCACCTTCAGCCAACAGAAGATTGCTGGGACCATCGTCCCCTTAACAGCTTGGCAAGCTCAGCATCACTTTAAGCAGACGCTCATGAAAAGCGAATGGAATACAATGAAAGGGTTCCACGTCTTTCGGCACTCATTTGCTTCTAATCTGGCAGCTGTTGGGATCGATCAAAGGATCATTGATGAGTACATGGGACATCAAACCGAAGAAATGAGGCGTCGCTATCGGCATCTATTTCCTGCGCAGCGTAGAGCTGCTATCGAGGCTGTCTTCGTCCCAACAGTAAGTGAAAGTGGTCAGCAGGTATAGGTTACGCCCACAGTAAAGACTGGTGTCACTCGTGGGGGCAGGTCATGAGTTTTTGGACCTTACGTGATTTACGCCTTCAGAACTTAGTTTTTAGCTTGCTGGCTCAAAAGTGAGTCGGCGATAGGAAAAGACAAGAAGGCGTTTTATCTTGAGTAGGGATAGAATTTGACTTTATTTTGTTTAGTTGCGGTGATCAAAAAAAATTGCATTAAGGATTAATCGTTGTGTTCAACTAAATTGTCATCTGTCTTAACCGAATTGTAGTTCGCGTAACGATAGGTTCTAGACTTTACTCGCGAATAGAACACCATCTAAACAACTATCAAATCGATTGAAGATGCCAAAAAAAAGTAATCTAGTCAGTTATTCTTAAGGATTCGTTTGCAAATAATGAAGTAACTGGTTTAAAGCAATGGCTTAATATAAACTCTATGAGGTGTCACTCGTGGGGGTAGGTCAAGTCAGACTCGAAATCAGCTTTGCAAGAGAAAGTAACGATGCGTAATTGGATGAGCAAAGCGAATGCTTGGCAACCACCTGATGACTGGGTTCGAGTTAGTTCAATCGATGCCCATACCGCTGGAGAGCCACTACGTATTTATATCGATGGTTTTCCTGAACCAATCGGTTGCAGCATCCTCAATAGAAGGCAGGACGCAAAGAATCGCTTAGAATTCTATCGTACCGCTACGATGTGGGAGCCACGTGGTCATGCTGATATGTATGGCTGTTTGATTGTTCCGCCTGAAAGGCCAGAGAGCGACTTCGGGGTGCTGTTTCTGCATAATGAGGGTTACAGTTCAATGTGTGGGCATGGCATCATCGCAGTGGCTACGGTTGCAGTAGAAGTTGGTTGGATAGTAGGTAACGAGAAAGACATCGGTATCAATATCGATGCTCCTGCGGGGCTAATCAAAGCAATTGTTCATCGTGATGAAGATAGAGTTACTGGTGTTTCGTTTGATAATGTCCCTTCTTTTGTTGCTGCGAAAGACAAACTAGTGACGGTTGATGGACTTGGAGAGGTTGCCTATGACTTAGCCTTTGGCGGGGCTTACTATGCATTTGTTGATGCTGATCAACTCGGAATTCGTCTGCAATCCGACAATCAATCGCAATTAGTTGATCTTGGACGACGTATTAAGAGAGCAGTCGACAGCTCAACGATTATCAAGCATCCGGTGCATGACGATTTATCTTTTCTCTATGGCACGATCTTTACCAGTGCAGCTATTGACCCAAAGAATCATAGTCGACATGTGTGTGTATTCGCCGACGGAGAAGTCGATCGCAGCCCTACTGGGACAGGCGTAAGTGCTCGGGCAGCAATCCTTGCCGAAAGAAATCAACTGCAGAAGAATGAAGTAATTACTATCGAAAGCATACTCGGGACCAGCTTTGATATTGAAATAGTTGATGAAGCGAATTGCGGAAGCCAAGCAGCTGTGGTTCCCAGAGTTCATGGTGAAGCATTCATTACAGGTCGTCACGATTTTATGTTCGACCCAAACGATAGCCTTAAAAATGGGTTTTTTCTGCGGTGACTAAAAAAATAAGGATCTTGAACGCTGAGGAGGTACGCCGATGCTGTTCCATGTCTCAAGCAATTGAGGCAATGAAAACCGCATTTTCAAAACTATCAGCAGGCGCAGCGAATGTTCCTGTTCGTGCAAATCTATTGGTTAACGAACAAACGCAATCGCTAACTATGCCAGTTTCGATCGAAGGATTCACCACGTTTGGACTCAAAGCAGTTTCGATTACAGCTGACAACTGCGAACGTGGGTTGCCGATGATTCATGGCTTGGTACTTTTGTTTGATTCAACCACGGGAGAGCCAAAATGCTTAATGGATGGCGAATTCTTAACGGCGCTTCGAACTGGAGCTGCATCAGGTTTAGCAACCGATTTGCTTGCTAAATCTAACTCGAAAAACTTAGTAGTTTTCGGAACCGGACGACAAGCCCTCTTTCAAGTTCTGGCTGTCTTGGAAGTCAGGCCGATTGATTTGGTAACCGTAGTTAGTC
>CAYGQU010000266.1:936-4876 GCA_964352045.1 uncultured Planctomycetaceae bacterium | reverse complement strand
GAACCTGGAATAAGGGAATCAAAATCCCTGGTGTTACCATTACACTACGGGGTTTTGGTCTTAGGGCATGCAACCTAGCGGAAGCTGTGCCGTTTAGGCCAAGTGCGTGAGTATAGCGTCTTCGACGCGTTACGCGAACGGGGGTTCGCTAGGAACTCGTCAGAACGATAAATTCGTCCAATTCACTGGCCAAACGTGAGCCGAGTTTGCTAAAGGACCGTTTTGGGCTTAGTAAGGGCCGAAAGTAAATGGTGTAGCCACCCACTAAAGCCATTTGCTCTGCTTTGTATCGCTACTGCTATATCGCCTAAGGATTATTCTTCGTCAGTTTTTTGATTATTCCCTTTTTCAGGCATCTCGTCTGGGGAAGGCCCGTCCGAAGGTCGATTAGCAACCGAAAAACTGAGTTGCTCAAGTTCGGTTGCCAAATCAACTGCTACGAGGCTGACATTTTTTGGCAGATTTAGAGTGATTGGCGCAAAGTTGAGGATGCCAACGACGCCTGCCGACACCAATCGGTCGGCTAATTCTTGGGCGGCATCGGCTGGGGCGGCGATGAGGCCCAGGGTAATTCCATGCTGGGCGATGCGAGTTTCTAGCTCAGCAAGGGGTTCTACGACCAAACCTTCGTAAATTTGGCCAATTTTACTTGGATCGGCATCAAATGCGGCCGCTAGTCGGAAACCTTGCGATTGAAAACCTCGGTAACCTAGTAAAGCCCGGCCCAGGTTACCCACACCGACGATTGCAACGACCCAGTCGCGGTCGGTTCCCAAGATTCGTCGGATGGCATCAACTAATTCTTGGCATTTATATCCAACACCTGGGTGGCCAAAGTGACCAAAATATGCCAAGTCTTTGCGTACTTGGGCGTCGGTAAAGCCTAGTAGCTCGCCTAAGCCACTTGAATTGATCGTCTCTTCGCCAGCACGGAGTAAGTGTTGCAATTCGCGCAGGTAGAGACTCAGCCGACTGACAACCGCTTTTGGGACATCCGTCGAGGGAGAAGAGCTCGTTTTACGCTTATTCCCGCTCATCTTAAATCAAGTAACCATCTAACGGCTGGCGTCGAGTCGTTTTTTTCGGCATCAAAGTACCCAGCGATAGGTTGGGAATTCCAACGCTACTGCTTAGGAGCTCTCACTTTACGCTAAGCGTGCTTAGCCGACCATGGCCAATTGGGAAGGCCTAAGGCTGCCGAATGGAGCACTCCGGTATCTTGCAGGAATTGGATTGAACGATTCCTAAACTTAGTCAGATGATTCTTCGCTGAAAGGGGTGCATTTTAGGACTCGTGACGAAGGTTCCATTTGTGTCGATCAGCACGTTTTCTCTCTACAGACGAATTAGACCGTTCAAGGTAGGCGGATGACTCAGGTAGGGCTGAGTGATAGCAGAAAATAGGTTGAATGGTTAAGGAGTAGTGCCGCTGCTTTCCGATTGGATAGGTGACGGATTCCCCGTCTTGACCAGTTTGTCTATCCCACCCCACCCGTAAAGTTCCTTTAGGAGGCGACCCCCACCATGAAACGTCACATGGGCATGCCCTTAATGGCCGTCGTTGCAATGATGCTTGCTGGTTCGCAAGCTAATGCAGCTTGTTGTGAGCAACAAAGCGACTGCTGTTCGGCACCACACTATCACACCATCTACCGTACACAAAAGTGCACAGTAATGGACCGCGTTGAAGAAACCAAGTTCCGCACGGTGTACGACCGCGTACCAGTTCAAAACGTAGTGAACTACACCAAGTACGTTACCGAACAACGTCAAAAAGAAGTAAGCTACACTGTCTGCAAGCCAGTCTACGAAACAAAGACTCGCAGCTACACCGTTTGCAAGCCAGTTTGGGAAACTCGCCAACGCGAAGTTAACTACACTGTCTGCAAGCCAGTCTACGAAACGAAGACTCGTAGCTACACTGTTTGCAAGCCAGTATGGGAAAACCGTACTCGCGAAGTAAGCTACACCGTTCGTAAGTCCGTACCTTACACCAAGACGATCAACGTCAATACCGGTAGCTGGGAAACCCAACAGTACACGGTACCAGGAAAGACTTACTACAAGACGGTTCGTACCCCAGGTAAATGGACGTACGACGCTTGCGGTTGCAAGTGCTGCTACCAACCAGGTTCGTGCTGCAAGATTGCTTGCACAACCGAACCAACCACTTGCTGCAAGAAGGTTTGGGTTCCACGTTGTGAAACTCGTGAAGTAACTTGCTGCAAAACAGTTTGCGAACCACGCACGAAGACGGTTTGCTACAAGGTTTGCAAAATGGTTCCAGAAACCAAAACTTGCTGCTACAAAGTTTGCAAGATGGTACCTGAGTGCCGCACCAAGACGGTTTGCTACAACGTTTGCGTACCACAGTGTGCACAACGTACGGTAACGACCTACAAGTGCGTTCCTCGTCAAGTTCCTTACACAGTAACACGCTGCGTACCTCGTACGGTATGCAAACAAATTCCTTGCAAGGTTCTTTGCACCAACCCAGCTTGCCCCGAAGCAGGCGGAGCAGGTGTTGACGCTGGTTGCACAGGTTGCGACAACCCAGGTTGCGGTTGCAACGGCTGAACCGAGACCAGTTTGTAGATAGAAACCCGTTTACATAAAGCGGGCAGATAAGACGAGATTGAGGCTCCGCTTCCTTGGTATGGATGAGGGGCTGGTCAAGACGAAATTCCAAAGCGACCCGGTTCAAAGTGAATCGGGTCGCTTTTTTCGTACGCAAGTATGGCTATGGTATTCTTAAAAATATCATATCAATCCAATTCAACTTTTGATCCGTAACCGAAATCGAAACAATGCCTAAGAAACCCGACTTCCCCGGTTTCCCACTCGGAATGCTCTATTTCTATCAAGAGCTCTCGCGAAATAACAACAAGCGTTGGTTCGACAAGAACAAGCAACGTTTTGAAGACGAGGTTCGTACGCCGGCTCTCGGATTCATCACCGCGATGCAAAAGCCGTTGGCAAAAATCTCGCCGCACTTTTTGGCGGTGCCAAAGAAGGTAGGTGGTTCTCTGATGCGGATCCATCGTGATGTTCGGTTTGGTAAAGACAAGACGCCCTACAAGACGAACCTTGGTATCCACTTTCGTCATGAAGTCGGCAAGGATGTTCATGCCCCAGGCTTCTATTTTCATGTCGATTTGGACGAAGTCTTTTTAGGGGCTGGGTCGTGGCATCCGGCAACTGAATCGCTCTCGGCCTACCGTAATGCTATTGTCGAGCATGGATCTCGCTGGAAGCGAGTACTCAGTAACAAACGTTTCCGTGAGACTTGGGAACAGTCGGGCGAATCACTGAAACGGCCGCCACGAGGTTTTAATGCTGATCACCCGCTGATTGATGAACTGAAGCGCAAAGACCACATCGCAGTGACGAAGCTCGATCATCAGGACCTGTTTTCACCCGATTTAGTGCCCCTGGTGGCCGAATCCTTCAAGCGGGCCAAGCCGTATGTCGCCTTTCTTTGCGACGCGATCGGGGTCCCATTCTAGTAGGGTCCGCTTTGCGGACCTTTCGATAAGGATAGGTTTAACAGTCTTGCTCTAGGTGCCTGAAGCGTCAGCGACCGGAGGGAACCGGGTACCAGCAGCACCTCCGGTCACAGACACTTCCAGCTCATTCGCTAATCTGGCCATCTTTATGGCCCACTCGGTCATCTTGCGCTTAAAAATAGCGGGTTTTAGAAGCGGACGGTTGACGAAACCCCTAAATCGCGGATACGATTCCGGATCATTTTACACATGGTTTGGTAGCCAAGGTAGATTGGTTCCGGACCGTACAGATACCAAACCGTTGGTGTCTAAGCAAAACATTTTTGTAGAGCAGGGCAATTTTTTTCCTCACTGCAAAACAGTAACCGAATTTTTAACCTAAGAGAGATTACCCGGATGGCTAAGAAGAAGCCTGCTGCGTCGAAGATGGTTTA
>CAYGQU010000266.1:0-926 GCA_964352045.1 uncultured Planctomycetaceae bacterium | reverse complement strand
GTTTACTACTTCGGCAAGACTCGTACTGACGGCGACGGATCGATGAAGCAACTCATCGGCGGTAAAGGTGCCAACCTTGCTGAGATGACCAAAATCGGTCTTCCCGTGCCAGCTGGGTTTACAATCACAACGGAATGTTGTGCCCTCTACTACAAGAATAAAGAAAAGCTTCCCAAGGGATTGATGGATGACATCAATGCTTGTGTAAAAACGCTTGAAAAAGAGACGGGTAAAAAATTCGGCGACAATTCAGCGCCTCTGCTCATGTCAGTCCGCAGTGGTGCCGCGGTTTCTATGCCGGGCATGATGAACACGATTCTGAACTTGGGTTTGAACGACGAGGCGGCAGCTGGTCTTGCTGCGGCAACTGGTAACGAGCGTTTTGCTTACGACGCCTATCGCCGTTTGATCAACATGTACGGCGACGTCGTCATGGAAGTCTCCCACGAGCACTTTGAAGAAGCTTTCGATAAAATCAAGCTCAAATACGATGCCCACGACGACAACGATGTGCCAACCGCAGGTCTGATCGAACTCGTGGGGGCTTACAAAAAGGTTTACAAGAAGTACACCGGTACTGAATTTCCTCAGGATCCCATGGAGCAATTGGGTCTTGCGGTTGAAGCGGTCTTCAAAAGCTGGAACGCTGACAAAGCGATCTCTTACCGCCGCATTGAAGGCATTCAAGGGCTTGCAGGCACGGCCGTTAACGTGCAGTCAATGGTCTTTGGCAACATGGGCGATGACTCGGGTACGGGCGTTGCCTTTACGCGTAACCCTTCTACGGGCGAAAACAAGTTCTACGGCGAATTCCTCGTCAATGCCCAAGGCGAAGACGTAGTGGCTGGTATCCGCACGCCACAACCAGTGGCAGAAATGCCAAAGTGGAAAGCGCCCACCGATAAGACAATCGGCAAGAAGGTTCA
>CAYGQU010000265.1:0-4884 GCA_964352045.1 uncultured Planctomycetaceae bacterium | reverse complement strand
ACACAAGCTGGCTTGAACAGAAGGCGAAGCGACTCGAACAAGAAGAAAAGTCTAAATCAGCTCGCCAAAAGACCCTTGCCAAAGAACTCGAATGGATTCGCAGTTCACCCAAAGCGCGCCAAGCAAAGAGCAAGGCCCGTATCAGTTCTTACGAAAAGATGGCTGCCGAAGAATTCCAAGAGCGTTCCGAAGAGCTTGAAATCCAAATCCCTCCTGGTCCACGGCTGGGCGATCAGGTCATCGACGGTGTGAATCTCTCAAAGAGTTTCGGCGATACGATGATCTTCGAGAACGTCAACTTCCGATTGCCGCCGGGCGGAATCGTTGGAATCATCGGCCCAAACGGTGCTGGCAAGACAACGCTGCTGAAAATGCTCATGAGCAAAGAGGAACCGACCTCGGGGCAACTCGTTTTCGGCCCGACTGTTAAGCTTGGCTATGTTGACCAGTCACGCGACCACTTGGACCCCAACAAAACCGTCTGGGAAGAAATCTCCGGCGGGCTCGACCTGATCGAGATGGGCAAGAAAACGGTCAACAGTCGAGCGTATGTTGCAAGATTCAACTTCCAAAAGGCAGACCAACAAAAAAAAGTAGGGGTCCTCTCCGGAGGGGAACGGAACCGCGTTCACCTCGCCAAACTGCTACGCGAAGGCTCGAACGTCTTGTTGCTCGACGAACCAACGAACGACCTTGACGTCGATACGTTGCGTGCCCTCGAAGAAGCGGTTGCCTCGTTCGTCGGTTGCGCCGTCGTCGTAAGCCACGACCGTTGGTTCCTCGATCGCCTTGCGACGCACATTCTGGCGTTCGAAGGCGATGGCTACGTCCACTGGTGCGAAGGCAACTTCCAGGTTTACGAAGCGCAACGCCGCGAACGCATGGGTGAAGATGCCGATGAACCGAAGAAGTTTAAGTACAAGAAATTGGTTCAGTAGAGGTCAACCAAAGGGTGAGTTTCTACTGGGTAGCCCTGATTGGCGTCCAGCCAATCAGGGCTACCCACCAACGCTACGCTCGTTGATGATGTATTACTATGATGCGAAACACCTAACGAAAAAAGGCCCGCAAGAAAACATTCTTACGGGCCTTTTAACAAATCCGAGTAACTCGACTTCCGGCAGCGTCTAGCACCCTCGCTCCAGGGTTGAACGTCACTCGTTAAACGAGGAGGACGAAATCAAAACGTCTTCAATTATGCTAACTTCGCTGCCTGTCGGAGAAAAATTTGCTCCCGTCCATCATCAAAAAATCGTTCCGTGATGCTGTCCTTGTGACCATGTGGTTAGACGATGAGGTCAATACGGGGGGCGATTTCATATTCAGAGCCTTTTTTCGCTACGCCCCTGCTAGTTACAATTATGATGAGACGAGCTTCCTCTAACTTATCAATCTCTTTTACAGAACGCTTTGGCCAGCCCCTTGCTCCGTCGGCTTGATCAACT
Source organism: uncultured Planctomycetaceae bacterium (assembly GCA_964352045.1). GTDB lineage: Bacteria > Planctomycetota > Planctomycetia > Pirellulales > Lacipirellulaceae > CAYGQU01. The sequence goes on along the minus strand of CAYGQU010000265.1, from coordinate 3,439 downwards.
AACGATTGCCGTTCTAACGGCAATCGCCCTGGTTGGTGCTACCGTTTGGTGGATTGGTGCAGGGGGCCTCTCGGGTAAGCTCATCGAAATCAACAATGCCCCAGGGCTAACGTACAAATTCTCGGTCGATATTAATGAGGCCGAATGGCCCGAATTAGCACAGCTTCCCGGTATCGGAGAGACCTTAGCCAAAAGGATTGTCGCAGGCCGAGAAACTCTTGGCCGATTTCGTTCGATCGAAGAACTTGATCAAGTCAACGGCATTGGCCCCCGCAAGCTCGAACAGATGCGTCGATATCTTCTACCAATGCCAAACGATGCCCAAGTCGCAGGGCAATAGATTTAACACGCTGATCGACGTAAACGGCGTGCTGTAGCTAGAACTGAACTAGCCATAAGAAGCAATAGGCTGCTTGGCTCGGGAACGGAGGTTGCTACAGCCGAACTCACGGGCGATGAGGCGATGGCACTCGAACTTGTCGAGACACTTTGGGCAAACAGCTCTTCCGAAATGCTCGTGGCAGCTGCTGGACCCAGAGGACCAACTAAGCTTGAGTTGGCTCCTACCACTTCAACACTGTTGATAATAACAAGGTCATTGAATTGATTGAGCGGTATATCGGCAAACGTCAAACTACTATCGAGGCTAATCTGATCGAGTGCCATAATGCGGTCAATTGTTGTCATGTCTTTAATGTAAGCAAAAGGTACGAATCCTTGATCGTCGAGAAATTCATTACTTCCCAGGTTAACGAAGAAGCTACTGTTCCCCGAATTAGGATCCCCTCCTGCTAATGCAAGCGAGACCGTTCCACGAATATTCGACAAACCGCTCGTATCAAAATCAACTTCTCCATTTCCATCGGCATCAACCGTAACTGTATCAAAAGCACGTACGGGCTTAGCACTTAGATCATCAGCGGTAACATTGTTAGCACGGCTTGTCAAAAAGCCTCCCATTTGCAAAACGAAATCATCGGTCGTATCGTCGTTATCTTGGTCCACGGCTCGGTTGACCACCGCATTGGCGTATCGCTTTGATTCAACATAGCTAAGCATGTTGTCCACAAGCGGCTGAAGGTTCGTGTTGCCGGTAGGATTGAGTTGCATATCAAACTCACCCACGTTCGTACGGAACCGAACCACCTGGGCCAAGACCATCGTAGGAACCAACGATGGAATCATCGCGAAAAGAACAAACGAAAAAATCAAACGAGCGAGCATCGGTTGCAACCTAAATCAAAGGGCTAAGTCTACGGTGAGGTAGGATATTCTCATCTATCAGGGAGCCTCTCAGGGGCTATGCCGAACTTCTACTATAATCAGCCAGGCCAGATGAGAACACGATTTGGCATTTTCTCACCCTTTCTGTTTTCCTTGGTGAGCAGCACTCCCGGCATAATCGGAACCCCGAAAGGGCCGTACTAGGCATCCCCGTGTTCGATTTCAGGCCTGAAATAGCAGCTTCAAGTGGTTCACGCCACGGCCTTGATGGGTTCCAATGGAGGGTTGGCTTTTAAAACCCTGCAGAATTGACCGATCATGCCAAAATTTCAACTTACGAGCGAATTTCAACCTGCTGGTGACCAACCTGCGGCAATCAAGGCGTTGGTCGAAGGACTCAAGTCGGGTAAAGAAGAGCAAGTGCTGATGGGGGTCACTGGTAGCGGCAAGACCTTCACCATGGCCAACATCATTCAGCAATTGCAACGCCCCGCGCTCATCTTGTCGCACAACAAGACGCTAGCCGCTCAGCTTTACAGCGAGTTCAGAGAGTTCTTTCCTAACAACGCGGTAAGCTACTTCGTTAGCTACTACGACTACTATCAGCCCGAGGCATACATCCCGCAACGTGATATTTACATTGAAAAAGATGCTTCGATCAACGAAGGGATCGACCGCATGCGGCTTGCGACGACTAGCTCGCTTGTTAGTCGTCGCGATGTGATTGTTGTAGCAAGCGTCTCGTGCATTTATGGTTTGGGATCGCCGGAAGATTATAAGGAAATGATGGTTGGTGTTGCCGTTGGAGACACGGTCGATCGCGATGAAATTCTTTCAAAGCTTATCAACATTCAATACGAACGTAACGACACCGACCCTGGTCGGGGCAAGTTTCGCGTCAGGGGCGACTCGGTCGAAGTTTGGCCTGCCTACGAAGAGTTCGCCTATCGAATGGAATTTTGGGGCGATGAAATCGAACGCCTTGCGATTATTAATCCAATCAGTGGCGAAGTCATTGACCAGCTGCAAGAAGTCTATATCTATCCTGCTAAGCACTTTGTGCTTCCTGAAGAACGAATCGAGAGTGCCGTCGATCAAATTCGGCTCGAACTATCAGGACGGCTGGAATACTTCAAATCGGAAGGCAAGTTACTCGAAGCACAGCGAATCAATGCTCGCACGCGATACGATTTAGAAATGATGCTAGAAATGGGGTATTGCCCCGGTATTGAAAACTACTCGGCTCCGCTCTCGGGCAAAGCCGTTGGCGAACCACCAAACACGCTGTTCGATTTCTTTCCCAAAGATTACTTGCTGTTTGTTGATGAAAGCCATGCGACGGTGAGCCAAGTCGGTGCCATGTACAATGGCGACCGAGCACGCAAGACGACTCTTGTCGAACATGGCTTCCGATTGCCAAGCGCACTGGATAATCGACCCCTTAAGTTTGACGAATGGAAAGAACGCATTGGCCAGTGCGTTTACGTCAGCGCTACGCCCGCTGCCTATGAATTAGGACAGACAGGCGGTGAAGTCGTTGAACAAATTGTTCGGCCTACCGGTCTACTTGACCCAACGATCGAACTTTCGCCCGCCCGAAATCAAATCCCCCACTTGTTGGAACAAATCCGTGAACGTACTGCCGCCTGCGAACGAGTTCTTGTCACCACATTAACCAAGCGCATGTCGGAAGACTTGGCCAGCTATTTAACTGAGCAAGGGGTTCAGTGCAAATGGCTCCATTCCGAGCTCGACGCCTTCGAGCGAGTCGAACTACTTCGCGATCTGCGGCTAGGTAAATTCGAGTGCCTAGTTGGTGTGAATCTCTTGCGTGAGGGACTCGATCTGCCCGAAGTTTCGCTCGTAGCGATTCTTGATGCTGACAAAGAAGGTTTCTTGCGTAGTGAAACATCGCTCATGCAAACGATCGGTCGAGCGGCCCGTAACGTTAACGCTAAGGTGATTCTCTATGCTGACAAGGTGACGAAGAGTATGCAGCGAGCCATGGACGAAACGGAACGGCGTCGCAAGCTACAGGAAGATTACAATCGCGAGCATAACATCACTCCTGAGACGATCAAGAAAGCGATTCGTTCGGGGATTGAAGGAGAAGCTGCCGCTCATGCTCGCGCAAATGCAGCGGTGGGTCGCGACGACGAAACGCAGTACATTACTGAAGAGTACATTAATGAACTGGAAAAAGAGATGTACGAAG
>CAYGQU010000264.1:486-4922 GCA_964352045.1 uncultured Planctomycetaceae bacterium | reverse complement strand
GCCGAGCACTGGCAAGTTGATGGAAGTGATCGAACTTGGGGCAATCAAAGACCCCTTCTTCGCCCATTCCTTCGCGACGTTCGTTGTGGAGTCGTACCAATTCGGGCCAAATCGCTTGGCGTTCCGATTCGGTTCTTGCTATTCGCACCACAGCGCGACCCGTATCAAACCATTTGCGTTCCCAGTGACGCAGTCGTTTGCGGCGATTCTTCGAGAATCCTGCCAAGTAAGTTTCCCAATCGGAATCAAGCGGAGCGGGGAACGTACCAATATCGGCGATCCATTCGGTATCGAGGCCTGCCTCGAAAAGCAAGCGTTCCAATTGGTTACAAGATCGATCGTTCTTGTCAATCGCTTCCAATCGTAAGCGATGCCAATGCTTACTCGCCCCTTCGATTAGCCAATTCGCAACAGTTGTTACGACCGCTGGTTCTTGTTCGGGCGAAGCCGTAAGGATCGTTGGATGATCCGACGAAGCACGACCATCGCCTAGCCAGCGAAGGGTTTTGCCAAAAATCGGGTGATGCTGTGTATAGAACGGAGCAAGCCCGATTAAGTTTTTCTCTTCCCATACCAGCAAGACCGAAAGCGTGAGAAGTCCTCTTTCGTTAGCAGACTCTTGCTCTCCATAGGCTTCCCACCAGCTAAGTAACCAAGCTGGCGATTGCATGGGCGAGGGAAATGGAAGCTGATTCCAAGCCTCGGCATGTTTTTCGAGACTTGCGTAGTCTTCGATCAGTTCAATTCGCATTGCGATGCTAACTTGGGTTGGATTCGGCATATGAAATAAGAGCTAATAACTTAAACGGCAAGCTCTTCGTGGCGACTTGCACCAATACCTTTTTCTCCTTCAAGCATGCGATAACCATCCGCTTGCGAAGGATCCAGTACAAACGTCTTGGGGTAAACCCATTGTTCTTTTTCTTTGCCAATCAACTTGCCAGCATACCGATCAGCGCGGGCGATGAATTGCTTAAGGTGTGCGACAAATCCCTCGACTTCGATGCTATTACAAGCGTAGCCAAACTTTTGACGAAGCACATGGTTGCAAGTATGAACGTTCAGGCGTCGACGAGCACGAGCATTTTTGTGCTCGGTCGAAAGCGAGACGTTGAGGCCCGACAGATTTTCAACTCGGTGCGGTGCCAATTGTGGCCAAGTAATAAGCTGACCTGGCTGGGCATCGAAGACCAGTGCGTATTGGTCCCATTCCGAATCGTAGGGAACATCTTCCGACCACTCGCCCGAGCAAACTTTTTCAAGTACAAGAGACGAAGCAAACCGCTTATCAAAGTGGGGATAGACCCAAGCACGTTTCTCGCCACGAATGTGCCAAAGCATATTCACGGGCATATCAACGTGGTAAGGAACCCAGGCATTCGGCGAGCTGATAAGCAAGTTCGCCGTTCGGTCTTGTGCTTCAAAGTGAGGAGCCCCCGCTTCGAGTTCGCTAAATAGCTGGCCGATTACTTCCGCCTGTTCAGGCTGATGTTGTAGGACTTGCCGAACATTTAGCCATAAATGACCTTCACGCACCATCTGTACAAGCTCGTCGCCCGGCACGCCGTTACGATCTCCTTCACGCCAGTCAAACTTCTCGGTTGTCTTACCCATTGTGTTCACACTAAGGTGCTCAGCCGGATGCGTGTCTAAGATCCTGGCTAGCGCCTCGTCGGTAAACAAACCGGTCTCAGCAAGTCGATGATTGGCTACCAAAACGCCTCGCTCGAGCGTCTCGAAGTCGTCAGTGGTCCAGTCAGCAAGAAGCGATTGTGAAGCGTTGTTAGGCATAGTCATAATTGAATTTCGCTGTAGGTGAATTTTCAGACAAGGACTGTTTGGCGTTGCTCATAGACAATCAACTCAGCCTGAACAGAACCGTTATGCAAACCTAGCTTACCCACAGCCGAAGGTGGTTTACCGCAGTAAGAAGGCAGCAAACAATAGCCGTTACAACCGATGAAATCGGCATTCAGATAACTTTGGTGCTCAGAGTAGGGAATCACCAAATTCAGTTAACCGACAAGAACCGTTTCAAGAGATAAGTACCCTGATAGGTCAAGAAGCTTTCAGGGTGGAACTGCACGCCGAAGAGGGGAAACTCCCTGTGCTCAACCGCCATAATGACTTGCTCACCATTCGGCTCATAACACCAGGCAGTGACGTCGATCTCCTCGGGCAGCGTGCCGGGGCGAATCACGAGGCTGTGGTAACGGGTCGCCTGAAAGGGGTTCTCTAAGCCAGTCAGTAGCCGGCTTTCACCATAGTGGACCGAGTCGGTTTTGCCATGCATGAGGCGGTCGGCCCTTATGACTTCAGCTCCAAACGCTTGTCCTATCGATTGGTGCCCCAGGCAAACGCCCAACAGCGGGACCTTGCCGGCAAATCGTTCGATCGCCTCGACCGAGACGCCTGCTTCGTTCGGCGTACATGGACCAGGCGAAATGACGACCCGATCAGGCTTGAGTTCTACGAGCTCATCGACCGTCATTTGATCGTTTCGTACCACCCGTATGTCAATCGACGCATCGATCTCACCGAACCTCTGTACCAGGTTATAGGTGAACGAATCGTAGTTATCGAGCAGCAGAAGCATGGCGATTTTATGGAACGCGAGCAGGGATGATAGGACGGGTAAGCCCAAAGTTTAGCCCGCCAGCGAGATAGGGACTATCCAAAACCGAGCCATGTTCAGGCAGGATTGACGAAATTTGGTCTTTTTTTCGCCCAATGGCACAAGATTGGACAAATGATAGCGAAGTGATATCATAATGTTATCACTCTCCCCGGTTTTTGGGGGTACCTGAAAGGAGCTATCTCATGGTTCAAGAAAAAACGATTCGCCCTATGTCGGGCTGGTTTCCACTCATTGTTTGTTTGGGCATCCTGGCTTTCGGTCTCTTTCTCTTCATTGCGGGAGTTGCAAGCAAAAGTCCCTTTCTGATCATTCCAGGCGTCTTATGCGTGCCACTCGTTATTATCACAGCGGTTGGTTTTAAGGCGGTGGCACCGAACGATTCACGAGCGTTGCTTCTTTTTGGTGACTACAAAGGAACTGTCAAAGAGTCGGGTTTCTACTGGGTTAACCCTTTCTACACGGCTAAGAAAATTTCGCTTCGTGTGCGGAACTTTGAAACCGGTTCGACCAACCAGCCCGAACAAAAAAACCAAGCGGGCCAAATTGTTCAAATGCGGACCCGTACCGGTGGCAAGCCATCGAAGGTGAATGACCGCGATGGTAACCCGGTTGAGATTTCGGCCGTGGTCGTATGGCGTGTCGTTGATACGGCCGAGGCGTTGTTCGAGGTCGATGACTACGAACATTACGTAGCGGTCCAAAGCGAGGCGGCGCTGCGTGGCTTAGCAACCCGTCATCCTTACGATAGCGCTGATCACGAAATTTCTTTGCGAGGCAGCACAACCGAGGTTTCGGACCAACTACAAAAAGATATTCAAGAGCGGCTTGGCAAAGCGGGTGTCGAAGTGATCGAAGCCCGCATAAGCCACCTTGCTTATGCCCAAGAGATTGCTGCTGCCATGTTGCAACGCCAGCAGGCGTCTGCCGTCGTAGCGGCTCGATCGCAAATCGTCGAAGGGGCAGTCGGGATGGTGCAAATGGCGCTCGAACATCTGTCACGAGACAATATTGTCGAACTCGATGACGAACGTCGTGCGGCGATGGTTTCAAATCTTTTGGTCGTGCTCTGTAGTGATCGCCATACGCAACCTGTCGTTAACACTGGTACGCTGCACAACTGATAGCAGCGCGTGTTAAAAGAGGGAGCCACTAAGACACAAAGGGCACTAAGAAAAAAACGAAAGAATTGAACCAAGACGACACGACGAACATGACGGCCAACCTGTCTTGGCGGCTTAGCGGTTCCTCTCCTTCAATTCCTAACGACAATAGTCACCGCTATTACAAACCACTCCGTATGAATTAGGACCATCTTTTTGCCTCGCGAATCTTTTTTGCTACGGACCGATCCAAAGGTGCTCGACGCCTTGCGCCGCTGGGCCGAGGATGATCTGCGTAGTGTCAATGGCCAACTCGATTACATTTTGCGAAAAGCACTTCGCGATGCAGGACGCCTCAGGCCACCTGCGGCCACGTCTAAACAAGCTTCGACCGAAGAGCCTCCACCGGCTCAGGACTGAAAATACCATTTGCTTCTAGCCGGTTTATATTTGAGTGACGATTGGCAGACAAACCAAAAGTTGTTCCAATCGCAGGTATGGCTAAGACAAAGCAACAAAAGCGTTCGGCTGATAAGCTTCTTGTTTCGGATGCGAAGGCGCTCGAAATGGTTTGCCAATTGATGGCAAATAATTCATGGATGGAAGTCCATTTTCCGCGGAGAAAGACACCCAGCACGTTGTCCTGCCGTTCTACGATAAACCTGTCCCATCCGGTATAGGGCGGCCTTACCAGCAGG
>CAYGQU010000264.1:0-476 GCA_964352045.1 uncultured Planctomycetaceae bacterium | reverse complement strand
GGCAACGAAATGGGAGTGATGAGCTATTTGTCCAAGCACCTTGCCGCAGTCGGAGCCCCTTCGCTTAAATTTGATACCGCACATAAGAAGAGCGAGCTAGGGGGTGGCATCGGGAATGCGATTCTCAAACTACCAGGTCGGGGCGAATTGGCACGGGCACCACGCCGTCTATTTGTTGCGCATACCGATACCGTACCGATTTGTGTTGGGTCGAAACCCGTTCGGCGTGGTAAGCGAATTGCCTCGGCCGATCCTAAGACCGGTCTTGGGGCCGACGATCGAAGTGGAACCGCGGTGCTGCTGACGACGGTTCTTGGTCTTATGCAAAGTGATGTGTCCCATCCGCCTATTACGTTCTTGTGGGTGGTCCAAGAAGAAGGGGGGATCAACGCTTCACGACACGTTCCGGTCCGTTCACTCGCAAAGCCAAAGTTAGCGTTTAACTTTGACGGGGGGTCTCCTTCGGAGGTTATGAT
>CAYGQU010000263.1:0-4936 GCA_964352045.1 uncultured Planctomycetaceae bacterium | reverse complement strand
ACCGAGGCCACGGACGAACAACAACTCCATGGTTTTAACTTTGGCCCAATCTTTGCGAAGTCGCCATTGATCGAGTTGATCGGCGAGGGCATCGGCGAGGGCCTCTTCTTCGAGCCGACGCCGTTCATCGCTGCGAGCGATCGTACTAGCTCGACGTGCCGACCCAGGTAGATCCCAACCTCCTCCGTCGTCGCTTCCTTCGGCTCCTTTGCCAGATGAAAGATTCACAGCAGGCCGACGTCCTTCGCGGCGTAGGTGGTCCGTTAGCTTGTGCGAAGCGATCGAAAAGAGCCAACCTTCGAGCGGTCGGCGCACATCGTAGTTGGGCAGACTGTTGAGGAAGCCAATGAACGTCTCTTGCACAACATCTTCACTGGCTGAGGAGCGTGATGTGCCAAGTCGGCTGCGAACAAATGCAAGTAAGCGCCCTTCGTAGTCAGCAATCAGCCGATTCCACGCCTCGGGCTTACCGCGGCGCACATCGGCCACGAGCAGTGCCTCGGGCGTAGTCGGCTCGTCGGTCATGACTGTGTTTTCTTGGCTAACGGTTAGCGTTGGTGAGTCGGGGTGGTAGCCCCCTAGTATTCCTCATTGGGCGCACATGGGCAATGCAAATTTTGCGAATTAGCTGCTACGCTTCATCCTTCACAGTCGCACCACCACTTGCCAGGAAACCATAGAGCGAGACGAGCCCCAGAAAAACGACCCCACCGATGCTAGTGGCCAACCGCATTGTCTTGGACTGCTCAGCGGCTTGGATTTCTGCTCGGTTACGCGAGTTGAGCCAACCAAGATTCTTGGAATTCTTTTCAACCAAAACGTAGAGCGTTTCGGTATCGCCGACCGAGGTTTCATTCTTCACCACATGCGTTTTCGTGATGAATTGATTCCACAGGTCAGTAGGATTCGTTCCTATGATACAAACCAGATTTTCCTCAGTATCAGGACTGTTAGTAACGGAGCTAGTTGTCAGCTTATATTCTTGAGCAAGCCATAAACTGAGTTGGCTTGTGAGGTTCGATAAAACGTGTTTAACAGGCTTGCCACTTGAATCATAAACCGAGCCAAGATACGGTTCCGATTCGAAGACTTTGTGGGCCTTGTTCTCCGTCCCCTTTATCCAATCGGGGGCGTCGCTTAGTGAATTGCTTTCGCTACCTATTTCTATTTTGTTTTCTATCTTTGACGCAACCGCAATCAAATCGTCTGACGCAATTTTGGATTGATCGGTAGTCGCTCCATGGTCTGCTAACTCGATCGATTGATTCATCGTTATCAGCGAAGATAATTCTTTGTTTGTCGTTGCTGTGGATTGGTTGCCTAAACCTTTGCTTAGGGTCTGATTACCTACGGATTCGCTTGCAAGGTTAAGCACAACAACTCCCGAACCCAATAGCAACAACAATCCACCACAGAGAAAAAACGATTTGCAGTGCCCGTGCTTAACCACCACCGTGAACAGAATTATTAAGAAAATTAGGGCGCACAAACCCAGTCCAATTACTGAGATCAGCGATATATCTGGATTCATCGACATAGCACCAACATCCTATTTGTATTCTTCGTGTGTTTATTACTTATTATGGTCAGCATTAAACAGTTGTCGCACGGCGCGCTAGTTCAATACGCTGACGTGATGGCAACCAAGGGCTAGCGACTTGCGTTGCAAAAGCAATACCCCCCGCAACGAGTAGCCCAAGTGGTTGGGGGTACCAAGTTACGATATGCAACAGCCAGGCGAAGAACATTGCCATGGCAACCGACCAAAAGCCGACTCGCTTACGACGAACGTACTCAGCACTGCGCCACCAACGCAAGACGACAAACAGCAGGCCAAAGTAAGCAATCGAGGCCGCTTGTGGGATTTGTATTGTGTCAGATCCAACGAGCGAACCATCCACCTTGCCAATATCCAATGCGTTTTGAACAACGCTATCATTGACTCGTATCGAAATTTCGTTATCGAAGGGTAGAGGACCGACGAGGCTCGTTGCAAAATAGGCAATGAGTCCGAGCAGTAGTCCTCCTATGAGTAGCAAGCCGCGTCGTGGCATGAAGTCATCGCGATCAAAATAGCTCTCGGTGACGGCATTGGAGATGAGAACAATCCAGCTACCAAGTGTAATGACGACCGATCCCCAAATCGCTAGTTGCCATTTGGCGTCGAATTCGCATGCTAGTACAGCCGATGCAAAGAACGAAACCAATATGGCAACTACATAGGCAACAAGCATCGAGCCGACGAGCGTCTTGAGCCTAGCCCGTAGGGGCCGTTTGCAGCGAAGCTTGATTGCTTCTTCGCGCCAGTTGGTCCGACGAGCCCGCATAGCGTTTGGTTTCTCGGAGACGGGCGAGTGATTTGTGGCGTTGTTTTGTAGGGGCCTGCCATTGGGTGCGAATTGGTTTTGATTCTCACGAGGCGTTGCGACTAGCGTATCCTGTAAAAACGCCGACCAAATGATGTAGTAGGCAACGTAGCAACCGAGCAAGATGCCGCCGATCGTAAGCCAGCCCGCACTGGTGAAGAACGCAAGCACGATAAACCCAAACAGAGTAAGCGCCTTCAGCGTAGCCGGTGCTTGCCAATTACTCCAACCCTCACGCATCGTGTCGGTGAGATCAACCATGCTTTGCCACAACGGTTCGCGTGGCGGATTCGAGGCATGCGTATGAGGGGGCGTGCTAACAGGACGCCAAACCCCGTCCTCCGCAGGGTTTTCTACCTCGGCAGGAGGATTTGCGACAACTGCTTGTGGGGTTTCACTCGTTGGGTTCGATTCACTAGGAAGCAGCGCAATCAATTCTTCGACTCGATTGAGACGCGCTTCCGGGTCCTTTGCTAAAGCACGCGAAATGATCGAACGGTAAGGTTCCTCGACGCGCGAAAGATCGGGTTCGGCTGTAAGGTGTTTCATCAGCACTTCGCCAACGCTTTCTCCCTCGAAAGGAACCTGACCCGTTAGCAATTCATACAAGATGATGCCAAGCGCGTAGGTATCGATTTCACGACCGTACCTGCCTCCGGAGATTTCAGGTGCCATGTAATGGACCGTACCGACCGATTCGGTTTGTCCGCTTCGTTGACTACAGGAGATGAATTTCGAGAGACCATAGTCGCCGATCTTGACAGTAGCCCCGTTAAGAATTCCTTGCCGGCCTTCGAGGAACAAGTTGCCTGGCTTGAGATCACGATGGACGATGCCGCTTTGGTGCAGATGCCCCACGCCAGCGGCGATGCTTCGGATCCAAGCAATCGCTTCTTCGACGGGCATGCCGTTGGGATGTCGGTCGAGCACTTCATCAAGTGATTCGCCTGCGATGTATTCCATCACGACCCATTCATCGCCAAGCGTGTCGGTACGAATGTCGTAAATGCCGATAAGGTTTGGGTGTTTGAGATTCAAACAATGACGTACGCCGCGAAGCTCGATATCGAGATTGCGACGGATCAGCTTGAGCGCGACTTCTTTGCCGGCGTCGCTGGTAGCAAAATAGACTTCGCCAAAACCGCCACGACCTAGTCCCCGTTTGATGGTGTAACCATCAAGAGGCCGATCGCCTGTTGAGTAAAGAAAACGAGTAGCAGCCCGACGTCGTTCAGTCGATGCATTGCCTTGTGGTGCGTTGTTTCGCGCAGCTTCCTGCTGATTAGCGTTGCCGCGATTGGTGTTGCCATTGGCAGGTGGTTCATCGGCAGCTGGCGACGCATCGCGATTCATTTTGGGAGCTGCTTTCTTACAGGGGGTGAGGATCTTCATTCTAGTTTACTTGCCAGACCTAATTTGTGGATGCCCCAGCATTGGAGGACAAAATCACGAGGTATCTTGGTAGACGGTACTACTGATTTCCCCCCTTTATTACTCCTTCGATCGTGAGTGAGAAATCTTGCCCTTCAATACGAGAATTTGGCGATAATGCGACAGGTTCTTCCTCTATAAGGCCGTTGTGCTGTATCCCGGAGGGGTTGATATTGCTTTTCGTTTGACCCTCGCTCATTTGAACTTGGCTGGATCGAAACAAAAGCCCTTCGCTACTGCGAAAGAGGATGACTTCGTTTTCCCAGCGTGGACAACGTAAATGACTGTGCGACTTAGGCCCTAAAACACAGCTCTCGGCCATCAGCACCACGCCATCCGCTGCCGGATCGGTTCGGTGATCGCTGACGACGGTCAGCAGGGCGGTACTGCTCAACGCGTGTGGTCGTGTAAAGCGAAGGCGAACCGTATCACTTAAAGTGATTACTGCCCCATCGTCGAGTCGTGTGGGAAGGTCGATCTCACGACCATTGATTTTCGTCGGTCCATGGGGCAACAAAAGATAGCCACCTGACTCGCGCCGGATACGAAGGTGGCGGCTCGATATATCGGCAAGCAGTGAAATTTTTGAGACTTTCTCGTCTTCGTCCATGGTATGAGAAGTCATGTTAGGTTGGCCAAGTACAATTTCATCCGCTAGGCAGATAAGATAACCACCCACGCCATCGATCCAGAGCATCATTTGATCGGTGCGGTACTGGTCATCATATTCAAGCACGATATCTCCTAGGGCATTGCTGCCAATATGGTTATTCAACACAACCGTTTCATCACTTGCGATTTGACGCAATTGCGAAGATATTTTTTTCAAGCGATCGGAATCAGTCCGAGGTCGTGTTTTACCAATCATAGCAACCGCTTGGCTTACGAGTGACATCCTCTTGCCCTTTAGAATCGTTCTTGAAGGAAGTTGTTTTATTAGGGTCGCGTTATGAGAACATAAAATAAACGAGACGGTAGCCGGGAGAGGCCCTTCTACCGTCTCGTTTTCATGTTGGTTTCGTCTCTTATCGACTGCTACTCCTCTTTTGTCTACAACTGGCGACAGAGCTATTGAAGGCTAACACTGGCCAGCGTTGCTTGGGGCTCGGTCTGAACCAAATCCTTATTAGTGCTTTCAA
>CAYGQU010000262.1:0-4943 GCA_964352045.1 uncultured Planctomycetaceae bacterium | reverse complement strand
TTGTGAATCGCAAGGCATTGAGCTGGAAGTACGCGAAGATCGTCACTTCTTGAGGACCCTAGAAGAATTTGCCGAGCACGCAATAGGACGAAAACAACTTCGGCAAGAGTATTTCTATCGTGAACTCCGACGTAAGCATAATGTGCTAGTCGAAAACGATAAACCTGTAGGAGGAAAATGGAATTACGACGCTAAGAATCGTGGCAGCTTCGGTAAAAAAGGACCGTTGAAGTTGCCAAAAGTCCGCCGTTTTGAACCTGATGAGATAACAAGCGAAGTAATAGAGTTAGTCCAAAAGAAATATGCTAAGCATCCAGGCAATCTGGATCATTTTGATTGGCCTGTGAGTGCTAAGCAAGCAAATTTAGCGCTTGATGATTTTATCGAGCATCGCCTATCTAAATTCGGTAACTACCAAGATGCTATGTGGGCAAACGAACCCTTCTTATATCACTCGCGTATTTCGACATCGCTCAATCTCAAAATGCTCGATCCTCGACGTGTGATTGAGCGTGCCGTTCATGCTTATGAAGACAACAAAGCCGAATTAACAAATGTCGAAGGATTCATTCGTCAGATTCTAGGCTGGCGCGAATATGTACGCGGAATTTATTGGTTGTTGATGCCTGAATATATCGACCGAAATACCCTGAAGGCAAAAAAGTCGTTACCTAAATTCTTTTGGACGGGCGAAACAGAGATGCAATGCCTCGCGCAGACAATTAGTCAAACCCTTGAATATGGTTATGCCCATCATATCCAGCGATTGATGGTGACTGGTCTCTTTTGTCTACTTTCTGGCATTGATCCAAAAATCGTGCATGAATGGTACTTGGCTGTTTATGTTGACGCCGTCGAATGGATCGAGTTACCTAATTCCTTAGGAATGTCTCAATATGCCGATGATGGTGTTATGGCGAGTAAACCTTACGTTGCAACGGGTAAGTACATTCAACGTATGAGCAACTACTGCACCGAGTGTAAGTACGATCCTGCCGTTGCGGTTGGCGATAAAGCGTGTCCCTTTACAACGATGTATTGGGATTTTCTTGTCACGCATCGGAAAGAGCTTGAGAAGAATAATCGTATGACCTTGCAGCTTAAAAATATCGATCGCAAAGGTAAAAAAGAGATCAAAGAGATACAGCAACAAGCAAACGCATTTCGCAAGACGTTATAACACGGAAGTAGTAACCCGAATTTAGCATGTCTTATGCAACTCTTAGGAATCGACTTTACCTCTGCTCCGAGAAAAGCAAAGCCAATCACATGCGCTATTGGATTCATAGAATCCGTAACGAAGGAATTACCAATTCTTTTTCTTGAAAAAATTATCCATTGGACCAGCTTCGAACCATTTGAAAGAGCGCTTAATACGAATGGCCCGTGGATCATGGCGGTCGATTTACCACTTGGTCAACCAAGGCTTCTTGTTGAAGCATTGAATTGGCCAATGAAATGGGAAGCGTATGTTGAGATCGTCGGAAAAATAACAAAGCAGGAATTCTGCGAAATAATTAAACAATATCGAGATGCCAAGCCGGCAGGCAAGAAGCACCTTTTCCGTAAAACTGACAAACTAGCCGGGGCATGTAGTCCGATGATGCTCTATGGCGTACCTGTGGGGAAGATGTTTTTTGAAGGTGCACCACGCATCATGCAGTCCGGTGTTTCGGTTATGCCATGTCGATCTAATGGTGATCAACGTACAGTAATCGAAGGATACCCAAGACTTGTTGCTAATTCTTTGTCAAAGTACTTAGGCGATGGATTCCCACAGAACTGTAAATACAAGTCAGAAAGTAGTTCAACAAACCAAGAGAGAAAGCGTCGGAAGGCATTCTTAGACCGTTGCCAAAAGTCTAAAGGCCTTGCTGAATATGGCATTCGACTCGAAATGACAAAAAAATTAGCCGACGATTTGGTAAACGACCCAAGCGGTGATAAACTTGATGCAATGTTCTGTCTGGTGCAAGCAGCTGCTTGGCATCTTGATTTTTCGATAGTGCCAATTGATGCAGACCCGCTTGAGGGATGGATCGTTGATCCTTCGTTGAATTAGGATTCAAGACCTTTGGCAACGTGTGCAAGCATAAATAGTCCGGGCTCCAAGTTGCCAAGAACTAATTTTCTTGTCACATCGTTTACAACGATCTTGCTTGTAGACAAGTAAGCTTTCTTTACGGTTCATTTTACTACGAGGTTTGCCGACATCATCGGGGGAGGCGATGATTATTTTGTTATATTGGACACCGATTTCGAGTAAATATTTAAGCGTGTCCCAAATCGCATCGAACTGCTTTCGTGTTAATTCTTTACCACATAATTCAGGATTAATTTTGCGAAGGTAGAGAACTTCGCTACGGTAGATATTGCCAGGTCCCGAGATAATCTCTTGGTTGAGTAGCAGCGTTCCGATTGGCGCACGGCTTTTGCTGATTCGGTTCCAAGCAAGTTCAGGATTGCTGTCTGGTCGAAGAGGGTCAGGACCCAACCGCTCGTAAAAGGCATTAACCTCCGATTCCGATACCAGATGACATGCGTTGGGCCCATTCAAATCAAATGCTTTTTCTTTTCCAATCAACCGAACTCGAACTTGCCCTTGAGGATCGGGGGGCGGGAGTTTTTTATGAACGCGGAATTTGCCGTAGAGACCTAAGTGAATGTGTACCGTTAAATCGTTCGTCCAACGATAAAAAAGATGTTTGCCGTAGGCTTCAACCGATTGTAGTTTCTTGCCTGTAATAACCTCGGCTTCGTAAGAGAATCTGCCTTGGGGTGAAAGTACCATAGATTTTTGTCCCGCAAACCACTTCGTGTGGTCTCGAGCGATTCGATGGATCATATGTCCTTCAGGCATGCTTCTTCCAAAGACTGCGTTGGTGATTATCAAAATTAAGAAGGTCTGCGTCGTACCGTAGGCCGTAAGTTGCTAAGTCCACCGTCGATAGAAATAACTTCACCAGTTATCCATGGATTCTGAGGATCGAGAAGCCAGGTAATAAGGGAAGCAACGTCAGAAGCTTTGCCAAGCTTACCCAAAGCATGCATTTCTTCCGATGCTTTAGCCGAGGCCTCTTTCGACCAAATTGACTCGGTTAAATGTGTTTGAACCAAACCAGGTGCCACGGCATTAAAGCGTATGTTATTGTTTGCATAAGTGGCGGCTGCTGAACGCATGAGGCCAACGACACCTGCTTTTGCCGCAGCAATCGCTTCGTGGTTTGCAAATCCGTGCTGGGCAGCGGCTGACGAAACAAGTACCACTAACCCTCCAGTCTTGCGTAGTGACTTACCTGCAGCACGCACGGTAGCAAAAGCTGATTTAAGATTGGTTGCTATCGTATGATCCCACTCCGCATCCGTTGTAATATGTGCAGGTTTTAGCAAAAGAGAGCCAACGCAATTTACAACCCCTGTGATGCTGCCAAATGCATCTTCTGCCGCCTCGAAGCAAGAGGCAACTTGTTCTGTTTGAGTCGCGTCAATTTCGCAGCTAGGTGCGTCTAGAGTTTGTGCTAATTCGGCAAGTCGGTCAGAAGGTCGCGAAACCAAAAGTACTTTTGAACCCTTGGCCACAATATTTTTGGCGACTTCCGACCCGATGCCACCCGATGCGCCGATTACAATATAGACAGGTTGATTTGCATTCATACGGATATCTCGAAATCTCTAATTAAGAATTTTCAATTGGTTGTTTTCGATCTTCTTCCATAATCTTTATCGAAGTATCTCGAATGCCGCGCAGCATTCCTCCAAAGACGAAGTTGTGAAGTGGCAAAACCGTGTACCAGTACAGGATACCTAGCAAGCCCTTTGGCCGAAATCTTGCCGTCATAGTTAGCTTCGTTTGATTTGGTTTGCCTATTGGTTCCAAATTGAATTCTAATAATGCCTTGCCGGGGAGTTTCATTTCAGCGGTTAGCGATAAGGACTTACCTCGCTCAATTCCGATCACCCGCCAGAAGTCCAAAGCTTCACCAAATGCAATATCTTCAGTGTGCCGCCGACCTCGGCGTAAGCCGGGCCCTCCAATTAATTGATCCAACAGACCTCTAATTTTCCACAAAATATTACCTGCATACCAACCATGACCGCCTCCCACTCGGCAAACAGCACGGAAGACTGAATCGGCATCCGCCTTTATATCAATTGATCGTGCATCGACAAAAACTTTACCCCCTGCCCAATCAGGATCGCCCGGCATTGAGCCAGCCGCTGACCAAATAGTGGGCACTTGGTTAGATTCGGTTACCTGAATGGCTCGGGCAATGGCTTCTTGTGAAGTGAGTGCTTTATGAGGAAGATAATCCTGAACCGAATGCTTACCGATGACTACCCGATTGCTTAGACCAGCTGCCAGTGGGCGTGCTAATCGGTAGCTAACCGGTGTAACCAGGCTAATCCAAGCTGAGCTTAGCCGAGGCGTTAAGAAAGGGACCGTGATAATAATCCGTTTTCTCAACCCTAGTTCTTTGGCCGTGATTTGCATCAACTCACGATAAGAATAAACATCGGGTCCCCCAATTTCCAGCGTCTTACCTGCCGTACCCGGAGAGGCGATCGTTTCTACTAACCAGTGTAGAACGTCGATGATGGCCACAGGTTGACATTCAGTGCAAACCCATTTTGGTGTGATCATTACCGGTAGTCGATTGACCAGATAACGCAAAATTTCAAAAGATGCGGAGCCCGATCCGATAATCATAGCAGCTCGTAAAGTTGTAACTGGTAAGTTGGTCGATTCGAGCGCTTTCTCGACATCACGCCTCGACTTGAGGTGTTCGCTTAGTTGGTCCGTAACTTCACCTAGCCCGCCAAGATAAATAATTCGCTCGACGCCTGACTTCAACGCGGCATGAGCAAAATTAGAGGCAATTACCTGGTCTTGCTTAGCGTACTCATCGCCTGCCGAGATCATCGAATGCACCAAGTAATAAGCC
>CAYGQU010000261.1:0-4951 GCA_964352045.1 uncultured Planctomycetaceae bacterium | reverse complement strand
GTTCTTGCAACTATCAAATAAGCAAAAAACTGTCACCGCCCAAAGTCGTTTTGTCGATTTCGGCTCAAGTCGTCCTGGTGTTATCCCAGCAGGCGTCGATGGATCGACAGAAGATGTGATGATCTACGAAAACGCATCGGCCTTACTGGACAATGGGGGAGCCCCCGAACAGCTGTTGTTAGGCTCGCTCGTTAAAGTTGGCGAAGCATGGCGAATGATCGAAACGCCCAAGCTTGGTGATTCAAGCCCCGAAATGGCCAACGTCTTTTCCGTTTCAAGCCAAAGTGTTTCGGCACCTGCCGGACAACCGAGCCAAGCTTCGCAAGATTTAATGGGCGAACTTGAAAAGCTCGACCAGCAAAGTGGGGGCGGTGTAGGTAGTACCGCTTCGATGGAGCGTCGGATAAAAATTCTTGAAGAACTTGCACAGATTGCAACGACACGAGCTGAACAGAAACAATGGTATATGCAGCTTGCAGACTTACTGAGTGCTGTTGCCCAATCGGAAGGTTACGAAAAGGGACTCGAAAAGTTACAAGAGCTAGAGTCTTCGCCAGCGGTCAAAGCTACTGGCAGCGAGATGGCAAGCCATCTTCGATATCGTCGCATCGGAGCAATTTATGGCTACGGCTTGCGTGATCCGAAGGCGGATTATGCCAAACTGCAATCGCAATGGGTAAAAAATCTGGAAGCTTTTGTTGACGAATACCCACGTTCGTCCGATACGCCTGATGCAATGCTCCAACTCGGAATGGCAGAAGAGTTTGCCGGTGAGATCGACAAAGCTAAAGGGTGGTACGATCAGCTTTGGAAAGAGTTTCCTGGCTCGCAGTCAGGCAAGAAGGCCAACGGGGCGATTCGGCGACTCAGCTCGGTCGGCAAATCACTTGGACTCCGTGGCAAGACACTCGATGGAGCGACGATTGATATAGCCGCGGCTTCTTACCGAGGTAAGCATGTGGTTGTTCACTATTGGGCCACCTGGTGTGAACCTTGTAAGCAAGACATGGATAAACTCGAAGCAATGCAGCGGAAGTATGGCTCGAAGCTTGCCGTAGTTGGCGTGAATCTCGATAACTCAGCCTCCGAGGCGAAAGCCTTTTTGGCAAGCAAGCGACTCAGCTCAAGGCACCTGTATGACGAACAAGGGCTTGAAGGCGAACGGGCCAACGAAATGGGCGTAATGACCTTGCCCTTGATGTTGCTCATCGACGATACCGGCAAGGTCGCGAATCGAAACCTGAATGGAAGTGAACTCGAAACCGAGCTTCAGCGATTGATTCGCTAAGCTATCTTCTTTGTCGTTTATAATACGTAAGTCAAAACTTAAAAAACGAACCCCGCCGGAAGTAACTTCCGGCGGGGTTCGTTTAATTTATGATTATCTTACAGCGAAGGAAAGAACGGAACTGCTTAGCTCAACATCCATCGAGGAATTTGACACCTACAGATTTTCACCAAGTCCTACGCCTTACTACCAAGTCCAACGGCGGGATCGACGACCATTGAAGCCGCATGCGGGTGAATTCGCTAGTCGTTTGCGAGTACGACGACGGCTGGCGACTTGCGATCGTCCATGGCTGTAACTAGCCCGTCGAGCCCCTTCGCGAGAATCTTGTTCGCGAGTTTCGTAATGATCGTATGAAAAATGTTGATTTGAGTGTTCCATTATTTGCCTCAGCTATCAGTAGCATTTGTCCTGAGTTAGTTGGATGAACGACTCGCCTATCGAGCCTGTTGCCAAAGAAAAGCAATTGCCATGCCAGTGATCTCATGTATTGCACTGAATGCAAATCTGCAATTAGAAAACAATCGTTTTGCCGAATCTTATGCCGGAAAAATAATTTGATAGGCGGTCATTGATGCCTTGCTTCAGCTCGTCAGTGACTCGCAAGTTTCTATCAATTAGTGAATCAACTAATTGAGATCTAAATCGATGATAGTAAAGAGTTTAGCCCGATATGTACTTCGTAAGAGGATCATTGACTGGCGAGATCGCCGACTCTAAAGCATTGCTATACAAGAAGTTGCGATAAGATCACAGGAATAGGGAGGCGTATCACTAAAATAGTGAAACGGCGCATCACCTCATAAAGTCGATTTTTGCGTCAATTCTCAATAGAGAATCATCGCCCTAACCGAGCTCACAAGCCCCTTAGATCACGACAAATGAGTCGCTTAGGGTACTTGCTACGGTTCTTGCGTTCGTAACAAAGTCAGACCGAGATCGTGCTGTTAAACAACTTGAACCAGAAGAGATAAACAGGCTCAAATCATTACGGACATACACGAATTCATGCCACCGATCACGAACGGAACCACTTCCAAATTACGCCTAATTAATGGTTTAATAACGTCCTGCATGACGAAACTAAGCCACCCTACAAAGGCAACAAGTCAGAGGTTTCCCAGCATCGCGATTCGACTTGGGGGAACAAAAGAGTAGTAATAAATTGTCTGCCGCAAAAAGTGCCGTGGCACTTTCCTTGCGGGGTTTTTCTATACTAGATCACGAGGCAATCTCCATAGGGTGATAGGGAATTCAAAGGGCCTTGAAGGCGTTTGATGGCATAACTAGGCGGGATCCACAGTTGGACTCAGCCGTACCTAACCCACCACCAGGAGCAATCGCTGTACCAAATTGATTGAGTCCCTTAAATAAAGCAGTTGCCTCGATTGAAATAACTACCTTGCAAACCACTTTTTTGCCGAGCTTGGCAAGCTAACAATGCCAGCAACGCTAGGGTGTCGATTGGCAGAAATCGCACGATTTACGAGAAATTGGGCTCATGATCCGTTCAATGCCCAAAACTCCTCTAGGTTGGTACGCAGTTAGCCTTCACAATAGGAACAACTCGTGGAATGCAGCCCCATGGACGAGGGCGTAGCCACCGAGTGACTCACAATGTGAAAGGAATCACACAATGACCTCTCCCGAGGATTGGGCTCTCGTTCTGTGGATAGGACTCCACGCAATGGGACTATTAATTGCCTGCATGACCCGACTGCCACTCTCGAATTGGTTTGGCAAATTACTTCATTTTGCTTTGCCGGCAGGGTTTTTGATGATTAGCTACTTGGCCTACTATGGTTCGGGAAGCCTCGGCTGGATCGTTTCAGGTGCTACATTTGGCACCATGGTGCTGGCCACCGTTTGGGAAGGAAATAAGACTTCTCACGATCCCCTGCTGCTTCGATTACTAGCAACTCACGAAGCTTAAACGATGAGATTTTGCTTCATTACGTACCGAGTCGTGCGTTTTTGCAACATCGGCGAGGCCTGTTCTTACTTGCCTTGCTGTTAAGAGATTGCTGTTTGACGATAAAAGTCTGCAACATGAATAGTTATCAACTAGAAGCAATTTCGTCGGTTTTTGCTTCTGTTGTCGGTGCGTCACCGGATTTGGGCGTTTTCGATCTCATCGAGTGCGAGGTAGGCATTGTAAATCGACTCTCCCGAAAGTTTTCTTCGCCACAATGCAGCCGTTGAGTTACTCGACTTCAAAGCACGCCAGTAGAGCCAGACCGAGACAACAAAACCGATAATCCCTACTACTAGAGAAATAATCAATGAGTTCGGATACAAAACGGCGTCAAAGCCAATGGCAACGGTGACAGGAATCCACATCAGCCACCAGATAAATCCGATGAGGATGCCGGCACGAAGGTAAACCCCTTGCAGGCTATCGAGTTTGCTGTGAATTTCATCAACCGGTTTTGAATAGTCGATTCGATTGATGCTTGTTATAACGTGTAGCGATTGAGCAATTACAAGTATTCCGTAAACGTGCAGAATAGCTCCACAAACCACCCGATGCAGAATGTCTGTATTAGGAGCCCAGCACCAGACTCCTAGTGCAATCAACACGATACCAATCAACACTTGTAGTATCTGTCCGCGAAAGAGAGGCCGCAGGGAGTTTTCGACTCGTTCCATGAGTTGACGACGTGTCAACAACATCCGACCGGCAAGCTCCTGTTGGGCCAAATTAATGGTCCTGTTTTTTTCATCACGACGCGGTTTCACTTCGTAATCAATGGTTGGTATGAACGTCGAATCACGTGTCGAAGCTATCGTTTGCACGTCTGATTTAATCTCACTTGCGTGTTGATAGCGACGTAGAGGTTCTTTTTCGAGGGTACGTAGTACCACTTCATCAAGCCGAGCGTCGATTTCGATTTTCTTCGACGGGGCAGCAAAACGTCCAATCGGAAGTTCACCCGTCAGCATTTCGTAGAAGACAACGCCTAGCGAATAAATATCAGCTCGGTGATCGACGTTGTGCGAACCTTCTAGTTGTTCGGGCGCCATGTAGCGAGGGGTTCCCATGACTTGATGCGTTCCGGTAAGCATCTCCTGTTGACTCTCGTTTCCTAGGATTCGCGAGAGACCAAAGTCGGCAATCTTCACTGAACCGTCAGTAGCCATCAGAATGTTCTCAGGCTTGATATCGCGGTGGACAACGCCCTTGTCATGAGCGTATTGCAGTGCATCACAAAGATGAGGAACGATAGCTAGCGAGTGTTCTGGTGTAAGCTGTCCTGCACTAACAACCTCTCTAAGCGTGGAACCGGCAATGAATTCCATAAGAAAGAAATAGGTCTCGGCCACCTTGCCGAATTCATAAACCGATACGATGTTGGGATGACTTAGTTTTGCCAGCGTGCGAGCTTCTCGGGTAAAGCGTAGCGCAAATTTGACATCGTGTCCAAATTCTTCCGGCAATATCTTTAGCGCAACAAGTCGGTCAAGGCCTGGTTGTCGCGCTTTGTAAACGGCCCCCATGCCACCAGCGCCGATGAGTTCGATGATTTCCAACGAAGGGAATAGCTCAGCAAGTCGCTCCACGGTCGGCGGTTCAAAAACGCTTGCTCGTTTATTGTTTTCGTTGAGGGCGTCGTTGATATCTTCAGTTACTTCAGGAAAACGCTCGAGGTATTCCTCTTTGGT
>CAYGQU010000260.1:0-4952 GCA_964352045.1 uncultured Planctomycetaceae bacterium | reverse complement strand
GATTAGCCGTGATCATTATCCTCGTATCGGCATTACGGCCACGAAGGGGACGCTCACGTTACGACTTTTTGCCAGCGAAGAGAATGAAGAAGCATGTTACGCCGTGATGCAACCGAAGATTATGATCCTTCGCCAGAAGCTTGGATCGCTAGTTTTTGCCGAGGGTCGGGGCGATCAAGGTGAAATCGACTTGCACGAAGTCGTTCTGCAAATTCTTGCTGAAAAGCAACAATCATTGGCCGTTGTCGAGTCCATGACAGGAGGTTTGCTGAATCTTTGGCTAAGCGAAGCCGAGCCAGAACGACAGCAATTTATTCATGGAGAAATTCGTCGTTTGCCGTGCGAGACCGTTGCCGAGGCAGAACGCCTAGCAGCGGCGGCTCGAATCGAACAGGGCGTGCATCATGCGATCATGATAGGCACGCCAATGCCTGTCACTTCATCGAGTGATCCAATTAAAGTTCCGATAGCGGTCGCGATGCCGACAAAATCTGTTAGTAAAGAGATTACGATGGTAGGACATTCTTCAATCCATCGACCTGTTTTGGCAAAGCATGCGTTGAACCTTTTGCGACACGAGTTGCTGAATCTATGAGCGAATCTTCTAAAACGATCACTGTCTGCTTGGGTGCAGCTTCACTCAATCAAACACCGTTTGATTGGACAGGTAATCGAGATCGTGCGATTGCTGCGATTGATCAAGCTCGAGAGCAGGGGGTTAGCTTACTGACACTTCCTGAACTAGCCATCAGCGCCTACGGCTGCGAAGACATGTTCTACGCCGAGCATGTATCGCGCGATTCGTTGGCCAGCCTGGCTATGCTAGCCCCTTCCACGGCGGGGATGGTCGTCGCGATTGGATTACCTTTGTTAGTTGAATTGGATGGCAATCGTTCGCTTTTCAACGCCGCTGCGATTCTGGCTGATGGAGAGGTGGTGGGGTTTTACTGCAAACAATTCCTTGCCGACGATGGAATTCATTATGAACCACGCTGGTTTACACCGTGGCCTCCTGGTGAGGTGGTTACGATTGACTTCTTCGGCAAGCAACTCCCCGTTGGCGATTTGCTATTCGATTGGGGGCCTGTTCGCTTTGGGTTGGAAGTCTGTCGTGACGCTTGGGTTGCTAATCGACCAGCACATCGGCTAGCGACCGAGGGAGTTCGGCTCATCATCAACCCCTCGGCTAGCCACTTTGCTTTTGGCAAGCAATTAATCCGCCAGCATTTAGCTCGTGAGGGATCGAAAATAGTCAATGGTGTCTACACTTATGCTAATTTATTGGGAAATGAATCGGGTCGTTCAATCTACGACGGCGGTACGATAATCGCTTCGCAAGGCGAGATTGTTGCGGAAGGGGATCCATTTTCTTACTCAAACCATCAGCTTACGACTGCCATCGTTTCGTTGCCAACAACGCCAGGTGTGCCCCCTAACGAATTGCGTAGGATTGTGCTCGCAATTTCTCCTAAGCCAAACGATAAATCAAAACTATCAAGTCCTGTAAACTTGGAGCTATCGAAAGAGGAAGAATTTTCACGCGCTGTGCCTCTTGGGCTATTTGATTATTTGCGGAAATCATGCTCCCAAGGGTTTGTTGTGTCACTAAGTGGAGGGGCTGATTCAGCGGCTGTCGTGGTTTTGGTTAGCTTGATGGTTTACCGTGCGCTGAATCAGCTTGGAGTCGAAGGGCTAGCGATAAGACTTGGACTGACAGAAAAACTTGCAGGAGCAGCGACTGCCGAAGAAATTACTAAGCGAATCTTGATAACCGTTTATCAGGCCACAAAGAATTCTACGGAAACGACCCGTCAGGCTGCCGAGGGAGTTGCCTTGGCGGTTGGTTCTGAGCACTATGCATGGGAAATTGACGAACTCGTTGCTGGGTACGTCTCGCGTGTTTCGAAAGCAGAAGGTCGTGAGTTAAGCTGGAAGCAAGATGATCTCGCGCTGCAAAATATCCAAGCCCGCGTCCGGGCACCCGGTGTTTGGATGCTTGCCAACCTGCATAACGCATTGCTGCTAACGACTGGCAACCGAAGTGAAGCGTCAGTCGGTTACATGACAATGGATGGCGATACGGCAGGAGGATTGGCCCCGATTGCAGGACTCGACAAAGCGTATTTGCGAGAATGGCTCGGTTGGATCGAGAAGCATGCGCCCGACTCATGCGAATCGTATCCAGCACTCAAAGCGGTAAATGTGCAGCAGCCTACCGCTGAACTTCGGCCGGACCAACACAACCCGAGTGGTAAGAAACAGACCGACGAGGCGGACCTGATGCCCTACGAAGTGCTCGACGTGGTCGAACGCTCTGCGATTGGCGATTTGCAAACACCTGACCAAACTCTAGCTGCGTTATCAGCCCGATTTACAGAATACGAAACAGCTCAACTCGAAGCGTGGGTCTCTAAGTTTTGGAGACTTTGGAAAACGAGCCAATGGAAACGTGAACGGCTTGCCCCTTCATTTCATTTAGATACACTAAGCGTCGATCCAAAAACTTGGCGCCGTTACCCGATACTTAGTCATGTTGACTGAATTCAGATTCTTCGGCTGAAATCTCTTGGGCTTCCGTGAAACTTAAGGCGGAGGCTGTCAATTCGTTGGATGTTATTCACCCAATGCACCTAACGTGGCCAAAAAATCACCCATTTCGCCAGCGGCGTGGGCGTTACCTTGTCGGCGAGCTTCTTCGATCCCATCGCGTAGGAAACTGCGAGCTTCGTTAATGCGATCAAGCCGTGTTAACTGTTGGCCTGCCATGAAGAAGGCAGGGACATAGGGCGTAGCATCTTTAGTTAATTCGGCGAGCAGCGTAAGGCTACGGTCGTGGTCTAACTCTTTGTCAAGCTCCATTGCGAGACTGTAACGCAAGAACGTGTCTTGTGGATCGTCTTCGAGCATTGCTTCGATTTTTTCGCGACGGGTAGCCATGAAGATTTTTAGAGCTAGGAGGAAATCAATATTGATCGTTAGAGTGTAGCAGAACGCCCTGACCTTTTTCAGTCAATGCAAGGAAGTAGGCTGTTCCATCAGGGGCCATTGCAAAAGCAAGGGGGCGTTCAAGTGGCACGATCAACTTCGCTTGGCAGCGGAGTCGACCCTCGTTTGGGGGCATCGCATCAAGCCGATATAAACCCGTTGCAAAGTTTTCAGAATTCTGTAATGAACTTTTCACCAAGGCATAGAGTCTTCGTTCGGCAGGTCGAGGCTTCAAGCCAAAAGCGATGGAATCAATCCGATTGATTCCCTCAACGCTAACGAGTGAAGGAGTGGCCGATTCGTGTGGATTACAAAAAGTTAAGAGGGCTTGATTACCATCCGAACAGGCAATCAGCAAATGGCCTTTTTCACCAAAGCAAATTGCCCTTGGTTGACTCAGGCTTTCCTTCGCTTGCTTGACAGTAAACGAGCGTAGGGCGGTGAAGCGATTGTCATTGCGTCGTGCTCGTAAAATCTGTTCGTCATAAATTGCAAACAGATAGCGATCGTTGATTGCCAGATCAGTAATTGGATTGCCCGTTGCCAGCGGCTTGTTAGCAACTTTTTGATTCCCAAAGCTTTGGAAATTGACAAGGACTTCACTTATCGAATCATGATCATAAACTGAGACCTTAGCATGAGAAGCAACGAGGGGGCCTTCCGCAGATTTCACTAAGCGAATGGCTCCAGGGGTTAGGCCCTCTGCGAAGAGAGTGGTTCCCCCTTTTTTATCAACAAGTAATAAACGCCCGGTGCCTCCTTCAGCGACAATTACTTCAGTTCGCAACGATCCATCCGAAGCCATCAGAGCAACTAGATCGGTTGGCTGATCGAGGTTTTTAAGAATCGTGATAAGCTGAGGTGCTTCTGCCTTGAGTGAACCGAAAGGGATGGCAACAAGCAAGAGAATGAGAACGCATCGGAGGCTGAGAGGAGGTACCTTGTCATAAGTACGAGCCCATTTCACGGTATCGCCTCCTTCGATTCGATTGCTGAAGCTATTCGGCAGGAGCGGCATGTTGGTGCTGGGCTTCAAACTGCGTGATTTTGTCTTCTTGCTCAAGGGTTAGGCCAATGTCATCGAGGCCATTGAGCAAACAATGGCGGCGAAACGGATCGACTTCGATCGCAACTTCAAATCCATGCGAGTCGCTTAGCTTGAGAGAATCGAGATCGGCGGTGAGCTGGTACCCTTCGTGCTTGGCGGCACGTTGGAAAAGTTCTTCAACTTGTTCTTCGGTCAAGATGATTGGCAACATGCCATTCTTAAAGCAGTTGTTGTAGAAAATATCGGCATAGCTGGGAGCAACAATCACTTTGAAGCCGTAGTCTTCGAGTGCCCAGGGGGCGTGCTCACGGCTTGATCCGCTACCGAAGTTACGGCGTGTTAGCAGCACGCTTGCCCCCTGATTTTCAGGTAGATTTAGCTCGAAATCGGCAATGTCGTTCCCTTGCTCATCCTTTCGCCAGTCCCAAAAAAGGAACTCGCCGAAGCCAGTCCGTTCGATGCGTTTGAGGAACTGCTTGGGGATGATTTGGTCAGTATCGACGTTGGCTCGGTCCATCGCGACAACGAGGCCAGTGTGCTTTGTGAAAGGATTCATTGCTTCTTGAATTTTTCTTGATTGATTATTGTATGGCAGAATCAAATGTCGAGGTGAGTTACTTCCAGTCTCGGACGTCAACAAAATGACCGGCACACGCAGCGGCAGCTGCCATGGCGGGGCTAACTAGGTGCGTTCGTCCGCCTCGGCCTTGTCGACCTTCGAAGTTGCGGTTCGAGGTCGAAGCACAACGTTCGCCAGGGGCGAGCTTATCGGGGTTCATTGCAAGGCACATGCTACAGCCCGCTTCACGCCACTCGAAACCTGCTTCTTTGAAAATCAGGTCGAGGCCCTCCTGTTCGGCCTGTTGCTTAACCAAGCCACTACCGGGAACGACCATCGCACTGACGCGACTCGCGACTT
>CAYGQU010000259.1:0-4975 GCA_964352045.1 uncultured Planctomycetaceae bacterium | reverse complement strand
AAGGGGTTGGCGTAAAACCGACGGCCCACATGGGAAGCGTACGACCGACCGATTTCAGACCATCATTCACGCCTCGACAATAACCTTGAATTTGTTCAAGAATTTCGGGAGCCAGCATCCCGACTTCTTCGGCAAGTCGGCGTTGAATGCCCGATCGGCGTAAGAACCGATCCATTTCGAGCAATTCGGGCCGGTCGGCGATTAACTCGGCGGCACGCCCTGATGCAACGGTACGAGCAAAATGAATTTGCGTAGGTCGGTCGATGGCATGCAGATATCCAAGCACATACAACGCTTCGAGCCAGGTTTCGGTCTGAACATGGGGGACACCCGCCGCATCGCGATAAGCGTTACACTTGACTCGTGAGTTTTTTAGTACCAAAGGTTCCATAATGTCGAGTTTACGCTTGATTACCGAAATCGGGAACCGGTTTACCAGCAGTTTCTAGCACCACTAGTCAATCTCACCCTAGATAATTGTCTTAACTGTGAAGAACGCCTCGAATCATCGCGAATCGTTGGGGGCTCTAAAACGAGCCTTGCCTTTTATTGCGCCTTGGTTATTTGGTTTCTTTACACTCACGCTCTATCCTTTTGCGGCGTCACTTTATTGGAGTTTTTGTCGTTTCGATTTGCTTGGATCGCCTGAGTGGATCGGTGGAGAGAACTACGCAAGGCTGGCCAACGAGCTTTGGAGTCATGGCCCTTTTGGTCGTGCGATTTGGAACACGGCCTATTACACCGCGTTAAGTGTTCCGTTATCAATTATTATGGGCATCTGTTTGGCACTCTTGCTTTCTCAGAAAGTGCGTGGAGTAAGCCTATGCCGGACGCTTTGGTTTTTGCCATCGGTCGTACCGACCGTTGCCATGGCAATTCTTTGGATGGGACTTCTTGACCCCAACGGTGGCCTCGTCAATCAGGTGCTGATTGAACAGCTAGGTCTTGAAGGACAGGGTTGGCTAAATAGTACCAGCGAAGCGGCGTGGCCCCCGGCTTGGCCAGTGCCATTTGAAGGACGACTCTTTGGCTCCAAAGATGCCCTCGTGTTGATGGCTTTGTGGGGCGTTGGCAACTTTATGGTGATTTACCTTGCTGCTTTGGGAGACATACCAACGTCGTTGCAAGAAGCAGCAAAACTCGACGGGGCAGGGCCGGTACGACGTTTGTTTTTTATTACCCTTCCGATGCTCTCGCCGGTGATTTTTTTTAATCTCGTGATGAGCATCATCCAGTCGATGCAAGCCTTCACGCAGGTTTACTTGGTTAGTGATGGACAGGGTGACCCGGCCAGCTCAACCTTGTTGTTGTCGCTGCACTTGTTTTTAGCTGCTTTCCGCGATCTTGAAATTGGCTACGCATCGGCCATGGCGTGGGGCATGTTCACGCTGGTGCTAATGGTCACTTGGTGGCTGTTCCGTACTTCAAAGCGTTGGGTTTATTATCAGCAATGAATCGCATAAGACTCATTTTTCGGAATAGACTTCTTCCCCGTTGCGTGTTGCTTGGGCACGCCAAACAAGCAGGTCAATGTTCGACGAAACCCCTTTGACCGAGCCATCCATCCGGGCCGTGTTGACGATGCCACCACTGTGGTAGCTGCGTGAAGTGACCGCGGCGTAGGTGACTAACGTATCACTGACATTGATTCGTGAAGTGTTGACATCCATGTCCGTGCTACCATCAAAGGAACAAGTCACTTCGGTATTAGGAGTAAAGAAGGCAGTAAAACCTGATTGGTGAGTCCGACCATCAATCCATTCGGTATGACCTGAATCCTCTTTATCATCACCATTTGAAACGTCACATGCTTGACTCAAACTCTCATCTAAATCATTCGGTACAGATGCAACTTGAGATTTTCCATCGCGGTTGTAAGGCATAAAACCTTTGACTTCCGAGAGCATTAACGTCTTGCTAAGGCCGTCGGTAAATCGTGAAGGGGATAAGCCTTTGCCTACGACAAATGCTCCTCCGTCGTTGCTACCATCATTCGGATCGTAAACCTTCCACACACCGCAGTTAACGGCGTAATTAAGTGGGTAGTCACTAGGGGTGCCATCGGCCTCAAGTCGTGGTTCGTCACGCTGCTCGGAAGGGCAGAGCAAGACGCTAACCCTGGTTGCTTTCAAAAGTTCAGTCGTACCGGGCCAAAAGACGTTGTGATAGTCGTCATCGAAGTCGATCGCGTCGGCCAAACCGAATTCTTCAACATAGGGTAGAATACGAGCTTGGGCTGACCAGCGATAATCCTCAGCCCGTCGACTTTTGAAGATGTTTGGAGGGAAACGTCCCGACGAAGCTTGGAAGTTGTGCATTGCCAAAGTCAGCTGGCGAATTTGGTTTTGGCACTGCGACCGACGGGCCGATTCTCGGGCAGCCTGAACCGCTGGCAAAAGCAGAGCGACCAAGACACCAATAATGGCAATCACAACCAATAACTCAACCAAAGTGAAAGCTAATCGGTTAATTTTTCGAAACTCGCTGACGTGTAGAATTTGCATGACTACCGAAGCGTTTGGGGGTGGGATTGAAAGTGGCAAAGCACAATTGAAGGCTAAAAAGCAGGGTTTTTAGCACCATCGACCCCAAGTTCCTTATCGAGACTCAGTATCGACAAGGGTAATTTCCACGCTTTGGCTGCTTCTGTCAAGATGAGCAAGCCATTTTAGACAAGAAAATCATTGTTTAATTAAATGGTTGATTCGTGGTTGCCTATTTTAGCTAAAACCAACCAATACTCTGCCGTCAAAGTGGGTAACCCGCTAGCGAACGTAGGTCCCAATGCGTTTGGCGACATCTTTTGCACGCTTGGGTCCAACTGCTACGCCTAGCCAACCATCTTCAATCACCAGTTGATTTGTCGTTAGCCCTTCGAGCCTTTGCGACAGTTCGGGCTTAGATTCTTCGGGGATACGAATCAGGGGAATCTTTCGCTCTTCTCCAAGCACTTTTCCAAGGGCTGCATGCAAGCGGACTCGGCTTGAGGTTCGCATTTGGCCTTCGATTTGCGCGGTCCCTTTTTGAACAAGCCAGGCTTCATGACCAATAATCTCAGGCTCATACAACGTATGCACCTTGAAGTTGGCTTGCTTGACTCCACGGATTGACATTTCGTTAAGTGAAAGAGTTAAGCGGACTTTGCCAGCTTCAAAACTGACTCTAGCAGGTTCGATTTCGTTAAAGGTTATTGTTGCACGCTGAGGTGAGTTTCCTATGTTTTCACTATCCAGAGCAAAGCGATTGGCTATCCGTTCGCGAAGTTGTACCGTTGTGAATTTGTTTCCTTCTAAACCGAGCCCTTCGAAGGCGTTGTTAACGGTCGATTCATGGAGTTGAAAACTTAAAACGCTATCCGAGGGAGCACGCATGCGTGGTGTATGGGCTGCCAACTGCTGTTTGTTTGCTAAGCGAAGGCGGCCAATCAAACGCTCTTCCGTTGTGCGAAGCTCAATTGGATCAACTGCGAGTCCAAGCTGAGTGGCTCGGTTGAGTACCGTCTCACGATAGCGATTCTCTAGTTTTTCGAGAGCAGGGGCAGTCTTTTTATCCATAGCTGCTTGTATACGGCTCTCGGTCTTTCGTTCGACTTCTGCCTTCACCCGCATGCGAGCTTTGCTGTATTCTTTCTTTGCGGTTGAACGGGCATAGTTACCAAAGAGCGGAACTTTATCGTATTTGGTCGCAACGCCGATGAGTTTCGTTGGGCCACGTTTTGCATCAGCCTTGGTCGGTGTCGTGTCGATCCCGTTGAATCCAACCTTAATCTCTTTGGCTGCCTGAAAATTGGTTTTTCCTACGCTTCGCAAACGAGCAGGACCGCCAAAAGAGATCGTATCCGATTCGATCACACCGCTTGCCTTGATGCCCAATCGCCAAGCCGATTCGTCGGGGATTGTTTGTACTTCAAGCTTTGCGCGAGTGGGCGAGCTTCCGCGAACCGGTCGGCCTGCGATGCGGTCGTTTACTTTGGAAACCGTTGTTTCAGGTTGTTCAAATAATCGTTTGATCAAATCTTTTGATATCGCAAGCCGAAGGTTCGCGTTGCGGTAATTTTCTTCGACCGCACTGACAATCGCTTGATTTGTAGTGGCATTGGCTGAGTCATCGTTTTCGGCAAGCATGGCAACCTTGCGAGCGATATTGCGGGCGGCAAAGTTGGTAGGGTGATCTTCAAAAGACTCTAACTTAGCAGCCAAACGCATCGGTTGCTGTTGCTGAGGCAAACGAACTGCAACCATCGGATGATGACGCAAAGGATTGCCTGCCATTGCCCAACGAATTTTTTCGAGCTGTTGTACTTCTAGCAGATCGATGCCTTTGATAGGTGTCGCTTGCTGACGGGCAATTAACTCAGTTCTCTTTGCCAAGCAGGCGTGCCACGAAGCGATTCGACGCTCAATGGCATAATGCGAACGACGTAGTTCGGCAGCAACTTGTTCGTCAGCCATTCGGTCGGCTAAATGAAAAGCTTCTCTGCTCTCAGCAGAAAGAACCGCTAAGATTCGCTCGGCGTCAATCACATTGTTGGTCGAGCTACCAATCAAACCACGCAACCGATAGGCGAACGACCAAGCCCAACCCGCCGTCTCGCGGTGGTCGGCGAGCCGATCAAGTTGCTCCCCTAAGGCCAAAGGAACGGGAAACAGCCCAGCCGAACCTCCACTGGTAAGGTAATCCGTAATCGTTAACTCAGTCGAGAAAACAATCGGCTGAGGTTCGGGTCGTGCAACAGGCACTTGTTCTGTGATGACGGGGCTTTCATCACGAGGATCGAAAAGCAACGGAGCGTTCGATTTGCTTGTTGCTGCGACTGTTACCTTTGACAAAGTTTCTTTTGAAGCCAATTTGTTTGGAGCGGAAGTAGTTCCCCACCATTTGCCTAATTCTTTGACCGTAGCAAGCGAATCCCAGCCGAAAACATTCCAATTCGTTTTAGCGGTGACCATCTCTAAAGAAGTCGCATCTATAGAAC
>CAYGQU010000258.1:0-4981 GCA_964352045.1 uncultured Planctomycetaceae bacterium | reverse complement strand
CATTGATATCATTGCCATCTCCATCCACATTAAAAGTCAGGTCGCCGCCGTTGAGGACCATCGCAACCCCTCGATCAGCTCCGCCCACTTCAAACAAGACTTGGTCATTGCCTGCCGAGCTGTTGGCAACATTGAATACCATTTCAAAGGTAGCGTCTTGCCGACTGAGTGGGTTTGACCCCTCAAAGAAACCAGTAAGACCGTCCGCTCCCCCACTAGCTGGAATCAGATACGATTTTGAAAGAGCAGGAAACGCTACCGTATCAACCAACGAAGTCATCGCGTTGCTCGCGAAATTAAGATCGTTGCCTATGCCAGCTGAATTCTGCCAAAAGCTGTCTCCACTAATATCATTCGCGGCGTCATAATTGAGCGTTAAGCCAGTTGCCACGAAATCGGGCGCTGGCCCTGGTGGCCCCTCACTGCCCGAGACAATTCCGACCTGACCGATGCGTAGATTGGCTCCGTTTCGATTAAAGATATTCGCACGAACCTCTCCGTTAAGAAACTCGGTAGTTCCCGCTTGAAGATCAAGATCACCTGAAAGGTCGACTACACCAGCAATCGAAAGCTTGGCATTCCCTGTTTTTGTAACACTACGACCCTCACGATATTCTTTTAGATCGCCCGATAGTTTGAACTCTTGGTTTCCATTCCCTACGATCGTTAAATCATCGTACAGGCTCACATCAAGGGCCAAATCGTATGTGAATTTGCCATTACCTAGCAACGATGCCTCGAGAGCAATGGTAGGTGCATCACCGCTTAGGCTCTTAGCAAGAAGAACACCTCGTCCGTTAATTGTTGCTGTTGCATCCATCGCCTGTGGTTGATTTTGTCCCACTAATTCAATCCGATTGGCCAAAAAATCGAGGCCACCGACTCGTGTCAAATCATTGGTGGCCGTGTAGCTGGCATCGGTACGATTACGGAAAATCAACTCTGCGTTGGCATAGCCATCTTCTTCAGCAAGCGTTGCATTGGCACCCGTATCATGATTCGCCCATGCATTAGCACCTGACCAGGTACTAAAAACAGTGGCTTCTTCACGGAAACGGAATTTATCAAATTGATTGGTATTTAGAGCACGATTATCGTACCTAGCTTTGTCCATTTGCACATCAAAGTCGGT
This sequence comes from uncultured Planctomycetaceae bacterium, assembly GCA_964352045.1. GTDB lineage: Bacteria > Planctomycetota > Planctomycetia > Pirellulales > Lacipirellulaceae > CAYGQU01. Next base: position 3,849 of record CAYGQU010000258.1, on the reverse strand, counting down.
CATTACATGCTGAAGTTGATCAACAATTAAGGGATTGGCGTTCGCTACATTATTTGATTCGCCAATGTCATTTGCTAGATCGTATAGCGAAAAAGCACCATCGGCCCCGCGATACATGAGTTTCCAATCCCCCACTCTAACCGCTGATTGGTTGTTGTTAGCACGTCGAATATAAAGTGCTTCGTGAGGAACTTCGGTAATATCACCATTGATATAGGGCAACAGGTTTTTACCATCGATCGTTTCATTGGGTTGAAACATCCCGCCGCCTGCAGCAAATGCTGTCGGCAAGACATCAATCGCATGTATCGGGGCATCGTATGTGGTGCCAGCTTTACTGGGATCGACTCCGGCACCCGAGATAACGAAGGGGATACGAAGCCCCCCTTCAAACTGCGATCCCTTGCCATTACGCAATGCACCGTTATTACTCGCGTTGGGACTCGTATCGCAGCAATCTCCACCGTTATCGTTCATAAAGATAACTAAGGTGTTGTCGGCGATACTGTCGCTAGTGTTTCCATCACCATTAGGGTCTTCTAACGAATCAAGAATCTTTCCGACGTTTCTATCAAGAGCAATTTGCATTGCCGCATAAGTTTTACGGTTTCCGCTGAGACCCGCTATGCGCGGATCATTTAGGTCAGCCGCGGTTGCTTGCATAGGCGTATGCGGTGCAGTAAACGAAGAGTACAAGAAGAAAGGTTTAGCGGCATCATGATTTGCCGCGATGTAATCGACCGTAAGGTCACCAAAGACATCCGTCACATAGTCATTGTTGTACTGTCCTTCAATGATCTGATCCGATACCTGTCCGCCTGCTCCGTCTGAAAGGGTTCGACGCAGTGTTTGACTACCTGTTGCCGATCCAACAAAGTAACTTCGCGAGCCAGCAATGATCCCCTCAAAGGTTTCGATACCTTGATTTTGTGGACGATTACCTAACTCACCCGTCGTAGTATTATTGGTGTGCTCACCAAGGTGCCATTTTCCAACCGCTGCGGTCGAATAACCTATGCTCTGCATTTGCTCCCATATGGTCGTAATTGAAGTTGGCAAGCCTTGTGTCGGCTGAGTACCAATCTGCCCCGAATTGCTAGAACCAATGTTGGACTCATATCCAAACCGCCCGCCATACATTCCCGTCGTAATCATTGCACGAGAAGGACTACAGACTGAAGCCGTGTAAGCGTTTGAAAAGCTTACCCCGCTACTGGCAAGGGCATCCATTCTGGGAGTTGGAATGGGAGTCGTTGAACCGGTAATCGGATCTTGAAACCCAAAGTCGGTCCACCCAGCGTCATCGCTGATAATAACGAGCACATTCGGCTGCTCCGCAGCGAAAACAACTGAACTCAATAGCGAAAATGCTATCAAATTAGAAAAGTAATAACGAATCACAGACGATGCCCCATCTAAGTCAATCAGTGCAAATAAATAAGTGCTTAGCCAGCGCAGGCCGGGTGTCCGTACCTCAGCCCTCTTCTTGGCTAGCTATAAGTATGAAAAAACGTAAATCACTTCCGGCGAGCGTTAAGGCCAAAGCAGGCTAACAATCCGGCAGCCATCAACAGCGAAGTAGGCTCGGGGACTGCAGTCGAATTGCTTTGCGAGCTCGTATTGCCGTAGCTATCAACCCAAGCTTGGTAGTCAGCTGCGTTGATTGGTCCTGATTGTCCCGCATTACGAGTTCCTTCAGCAAACGCTGTCGAAGCGTCGCCACCAAGGTTGTCACGCCAGACGGTGTAGTCTGCCGCATCGACCGTACCATCGCCGTTATAATCACCCTCGAGTCCTACGGGGGCAATCGTAATGGCTTCGTAACGCTCTAATACATCAGCTGCTGTTAAGGCACTGGGTGAAAATTGCTGAATTGCAATCTCTCCATCAAAGGGGAATTCTCCCGTGGCTGCCGTATCGCTACTAATGGGTCCAAAAGCTGCGATCGTTTGTGTGTCTTGTCCTAGCCCCGATGCGTTCGATCCTGACCAGTCATTGAGGTCAATGAGCGAGCTGCTTGTCGTACCAATGAATTGGCCGTTGACATAGAGTTCAATAAAATCGTCTTGCGAAGGATTGTTGGCGTCGTAAGTGTTGTGAATAACGCCAACTACTTGAGTCCATTCAGTATCAGTAAGTGTTGTCGATAGCGTTGTGAAGTTGTTCGCTTCTACGCCCGCAGTGAAGTCGGCTCCATTGACGAAGAAAGAGAGATCGTCATCTTGAAGGCTAAAGTAACCACCGCTGCCTGCTCCACCAAACTCGTAAATAACTTGTTCTCCACCCGTTAAACTCGCGGGCTTGAACCAGACTTCAAACGAACCATCTTGTCGGCTTGCCTGAGGAGGCGATCCTCCGGGGTTCAACTCAAAAACTCCTGCGCGTCCGGTTGCACCACCTAATTGAGAGATGTCAAAAGCTGCCGTAATACCAGGTACAGCTGAATCGCTCACAGCAACAGGAGTAGCCGTGCTTCCGAACTCAAACAACTCAGCAGAAGTTGCTAGTGGGGCAAAGTAACTATCGTCGGTAGGCGTGTCCGCCGAGGCGACAAACCGATGACCCACAGCCCCGTTAGTTGGGGGCGGAACCGATGTCTTGGGCGTACCAGCGATGGTCCATTGGTGAAAAGCCGTACCAGAATTACCGGTTAAGATATTCTCCGCTTGTCCTTGAATAAAACTATCATTCGTAAAATTAGCCCGGGTACGAATGGAACCTGTGCTCTCCCATGTAAAAAACAAACCTGAGCTAGTTGAAGTAAAGTCAAGCGACTCGGCAAACGATCCGTAGGCAACCTGCGGGCCACCCATCAGGCCCTGGTCATCGAACTCGAGTGTCCGTGTACCAAGGAGCACCTCTCCGTTATTGAGGCCATTCCAATTGTTCAGATCGGCACCGCCCGATAGTTCATAGATGTTAAATGTCCAAGTACCATTTTGCGTATTATTGATGCTTCCCGAATTGGGCGAAAGAACAGGCAGAGCGAGCCCTGTTAAAGAAACGGAAGTACCGACATCCCAAAGTTGGTCAAACTCAACACCAAAAACATACGGACCTGCCCCACTGCCTGTATCATTGGCCCGAATATCGAAATTCGTAAGACCTACGGTTGTTGCTCCATCTATGATGGTTGGCCCCAACAGGCCAGAATCGACCGTATAGCCCAAGTCAGTGGTACCAATGGCTGGTTGCGCCTGAGCCGAAACAGCAAACATCAGGGCAATGCTTAACGTTAAAAACGAGAATTGATATTTCATGGTTTCTCTAATTCCTTAGCAGAAAAGGTGCAGCAGCTAGTTAGAAATTCAAACGCAAAATTAAAGGGACATGCAGCAAAGCTATTTCAACAAAAAAAGACCAAACGGCCGATAACCTGTCTGGCAGATGCAGCGATAAGCTGGCATTTATAGGCCTTGTTCTCTCTGTCACGCTCTCTACCCCAAAAGCCCCCTCAACCTAGACTGGAAGAGGGGGCTAATGGATCTATTTGTTGTGAAAACAACTTCAATATTGTCTGAGTCTACTTAATCTATATCAAGCAAACCGTCTGCGATTCGTGCAAGCACACAATACAAGTGAACCTAACAGCAAAGCGGTTGATGGCTCAGGGACGGCTCCTACGAGGGTTGCCGTGCCACCAACACTGACCTTCAAACCATTTTGCCCCGATGGCGATTGTGCTGCTGTGAATCCCTTAAATCTCATGTTTCCTGTTGAAGAAATCGAGATGAGAAAACGATCTTCCACACCATCGATTGTTCCTGTAATTGGAGTATCGAAAACAGCCGAGTACTCATCAACTGGTCCCAAAAATTCCAATGTTGCCGATTGCGAACCTAGCAGTAC
>CAYGQU010000257.1:0-4985 GCA_964352045.1 uncultured Planctomycetaceae bacterium | reverse complement strand
AATCTATTCTGCAAGCAAATCTCGTAATAAGCGTTTCTCCTTTGTAAACGAGACGTGCAACTGCTGAGAAGTGCGATCTGACGAATTTTGCTTTCCTCGCTCAATCTTATAAGAAAAAACCCTGCACCGAGATGACCCGAGTTGGGGAAATCTCCGTGCAGGGCTGTGCTAGCAAGGGGCTTGCAATAGCAGCGGCAAGGCCCAATCATTGTAGCCGTTGGTGATCGCCTCTTAGAGCGAAGCTACCATTTTGGCTTCTTTGACGTCACTCGCTTGTTGAACGGCATCGAAATCGAAGCTCAGTTGCTGGCTTTCGCCACCGGTAAGTGTGATTTCGCGTTCTTGAACTTGGCCACCGAGTTCGACACGAACTGTGTACCCCTCCCAAGCTTCACCTACAGCAAGATGAGCAGTACGGTACTCACGTTCTTCGCCCGTTTGCGAAGTTGTCGAACCTGCCAGCGTTACCTTAGCATCAGCTGGAACCAAAAGTGACAGCTTCGTTTCAGGTTTGTCGCTCTTGGCAACGCTTTGGATTGTGGGGCCGAAAGTCAATTCACGCGACTCGCCACCACGTAGCGACACGATCTTGTTTTCGACAACTTTTTCGCCATCTTGGTCAAATTCGACTCGCAACTTGTAAGTGTAGTTGTTGCTGGCAAGCAAATCGTGCGATACGTATTCGCGAACCGAACCAGTGCTGGTCGTTTTGTGATCGTTGACGTATACAATCGCATCGGCAGGAACTGCCACGGCAATCTTAGCGTCAGCACGCTCAGCGTTTGCAAGGGTTGGTTGGTTTACGACAACGGGGCTCGCTGCACCATAACCACCAGCCGAACCGTAGCTGCTGCTATGCGAATGAATAACGTGTCCACCTGTCGAGCCATAGGAACCTGTTGAACCGTGGCTGCTACTCGATACGTAACCGCCCGTTGATCCGTAAGAACCCGTTGAGCCATAGGAGCCCGTTGAGCCATAGGAGCCTGTTGAGCCATAGGAGCCTGTTGAGCCATGGCTAGCCGAAGCACGACGTGCTCGAATGCGTTGGACTAAGCCACGAACTGGGCAGAAAGGTTCGGCTCCATAGCTACCCGTCGAACCATAAGACCCAGTCGAACCATAAGACCCAGTTGATCCGTAAGAGCCACCCCCATAAGAGCCACCGGAGCCAAAGCTCACTCTGTTCACTCGGCCAAATGAACCACCACTTCCGCCATAGGAACCAGTCGATCCGTAGGAACCACCGCCAAATGAGCCACCCCCATACGAACCATGGCTAGCCCAAAAGGCTTCAGCCGTATTCGCCGTCATCAAAGCAACAACAAACAAAGCGCAAATTTTAGAAGCAATGGTAAGCCGTAAAAACGGTGTGCGATGAATCATTTCGATCCAACTCCTTCAAGGTGTGTTTACAAGGGAATCTGACGGACCTAGCTTTCGGATACCAATCCAAGCCGCAGGCGGGCTTCGTATCAATGCGAGTGTCATTTTGCTGAAAGCGTTAGCTGTGATAGCAATCTGACACCTCAGTAACGTGGTTTACCGTAAGGATAATGCTTGGATTTGATAAATCAAGCATTCTAGGGACTTTATAATCATTAAATAATCTTTGAGCAGAAATAATATCGCCAAATAGGTTCAAAGCGTTAAAGACAAGGAGGTCTTTAACTATCTCTCCTCAATGCGTGAGATATGTAGATTATCAATCTCAAGCGTACCCACTGCCCCTAATAAGCCTATGCGGACAATGGCTTCCTTGGCCTTGATAGGGACTGGAATCAACCTAGTTTGCGTTGTCCAGGGATAAGTTCCTCGGATCGGTCCAACCGTTTCGTCGGCTAAGGCCGCACGCTTGTCGTTATAAAAGGTCACCACGACATAGGGCCACTGCCCTGGGTTTTGGCCGTAACGAATATTACTCGCTTTGGATTCAAACGAAATGCGCAACCGATCGACTCGACGCCCATCGACGGCGAAGCCTTGTAGCGCATGACTTTGTTGTCCCGGCTCACGATTTTCAAACTTGAACGCATTGCCTTTGGAAGTCAGAGCACGTTTGGAGAGCTCTCCCTGGCGGACGTAATGCCAACCGGCTGGGCGTTTCTCCTCCGTATCCGATTCGGTAACTTCTTCAAAGTTACCATTATATAAACTGGGATCCGCAGGATTTGGCTTCTTCTTACGTTCTTCCTCGGCTGTTCCGGTCATGGGAACAAAGAGGGTTGCCCTAAGCGTCTCGCGCTGCAGCTCGCCATTCACTTTCCGAAGTCGATAAAGGTTTTGTTGATATCGTTCGCCGGTTGGTATCACCATTTGCCCTCCCTCAGCAAGCTGATCAATCAAAGCTTGCGGTGGTTCTTCGGGAGAGCAAGTAACGATAATTTTGTCAAACGGAGCCTTCTCAGGCCAACCTTGATAGCCGTCACCGATGCGGGTGTAGACATTTTCATAGTCCAACCGCTTAAGAGTTTTAGCAGCTCTTTTACCGAGCGAGGGAACAATCTCGATCGAGTACACCTCACTCACTAAGCTTGAAAGAACCGCTGCTTGATAACCCGACCCGGTACCAATCTCAAGCACTCGATCCGAAGGCTGTGGATCAAGTTGCTCCGTCATGTAAGCAACAACAAACGGAGGAGAAATCGTCTGCTGAGAACCTATTGGCAGCGCCATATCAAGATAAGCAAGCCTTCTTTGACTTAGAGGTACGAATTCGTGCCGTTTTGTTTTTCGCATCGCGTCGAGAACACGCGGATTACTAATCCCCGCTTGTTCAATCTCGTTCATCACCATGGATTCACGTTGAAGATCCCAATCAGCTGCCGATGCACTGCGCATAACTACTGCTGGCATATTTGTTGCTATCAAAATCAAATAACAACAAATTAGCTGCAAACGCAAAGGCGAAGCATTAAAGTAACAACCGAACATAGACAATGAATGTGATGAATTTTTGGCGGCGAAGTTATGTGTTAGATTCGTGATTATTTTGCTTTAGAAGATAGATTCTACTTTAAGCTTTGTGTGAATCGATTCTTTCTTACTCCTATTCGTTAACAACTAGAAATTAGTTAACTTGGGCAGCAAAAGCTCGGACGATAACAAAACTATGCAAGTTGATTTATGATATATTCAAAAGCCGATTTAGTGGATTGCCGATTTAGTGGATTAAGGTAGCCGATTAGATTACGGTTAGTTGCCTATTGGCCAAAAAACTCGATTAATCTTCTTACTCTCTATTGAGTGTTTTGAATCCCATGACGAATCAAACCAATAATCTTTTCGCAAAAAAGGTAAAAGATGATAGGTCAAATTGGATTGAAACAATACGCTCAAGCTTACGTCATGAGATGCTCGTAGCCAAAAGATGGGCCTATTTTGATCACGCCTCGGTAGCTCCGCTTAGCGGTCCGGCTCACGATGCAATTCAGCGCTGGACGGGTGAAGCGACCTTTAACGGTGATACCAATTGGTTAGCCTGGGATCGAGCAGTCGAGGCAACTCGCCAATCAGCAGCCAATCTCATCAATGCATCAACAGATGAAGTTGCTTTGGTAAATAGCACCACGGCTGGCATTAATCTGGTTGCCAACGGCCTTGACTGGCACGAAGGAGATAATGTTGTTGTCTTAGCCGACGAGTTCCCGTCGAATCTGTATCCTTGGATGAATCTCAAATCGCAAGGTGTTGAAACCCGTTTGGTCGGTACCGATCATGGCCGACTCGACCTTGATCGTCTTCGAGAAGCATGCGATGCGCGTACTCGTTTAGTTTCCTTAAGCTGGGTTGGCTACACCACCGGTTATCGCCAAAACATCGATGCCATTGCTGAGATTGTTCATCAGGCAGGTGGTAAGCAAAGTAGTCGAGCTTACTTCCTACTCGATGCTATTCAAGGCTTAGGCGCTTTGCCAATCGACGTTAGCCAGACGCCCGTCGATTTCCTCGCTGCCGATGGCCATAAGTGGTTACTCAGTGCCGAAGGGGCAGGCGTTGCCTACATTCGCAATGAAAACCTTGAAGCATTAAGACCACACAATGTCGGTTGGCATAGCGTGGTCAGCTCGCACAACTTTGCGTTGCGTGAACTAGAGTTGCTTCCTACGGCAGCACGCTTTGAAGGGGGTTCTGCCAACATGCCCGGCATGCACGCCCTTGGCGCAAGCTTAAAATTCTTGCAGAGTCAATCTGCCGATGACATTGAAGCAACGATTCTTGATGTAACCGACTATCTATGCGACAGAATGCTAGAAATCGACGCGACGGTGATATCTCATCGTAACCAAGAAGCAAATGGGCACGATCCGCGATCAGGAATTGTTGCCGTAAAACCTGCCTACGATGAAGACCCCGAAGTCGTTCGGCTTCGCTGTCTTGAAGCGGGAGTCGTGGCCCGCTGCCGTGCTAACTGGATTCGATTCAGCCCCCACGCCTACACGAACTACGATGATGTTGATCGACTGGTCGAGGCGATGGCAAAACGATAGGTCCATTCATGCCTTGGACCGCTGGGTGTGGTTCCCCCCTTAGCTTAGGTGGGTTATTATCAAAACAAGGACGAACCCCAGCTAGCAAACTATCCATATGAACGGGCGTTTGCGATCCACTCTCATTACCAATCTATTTATTCATTAGCCCTATGAGCCTTCGTGCCGTTTACACCGGATCGTTCGACCCGATCACGCTCGGACACCTCAACGTCATTGAGCGTAGTCGACTCGTGGCTGATGAGTTGGTCGTTGGCGTTGGCGACAATGCCCACAAGACACCCCTCTTTGATACCGACGAACGGGTTGCCTTGGTCAAAGCGGCCGTTGCAGAAGCGGGCTTCGATCATGTCACGGTCGAACCGTTCAGTGGCCTCGCCGTTCGTTTTGTGCGTGAATGCAACGCCAGGCTCATCATGCGCGGCGTTCGCTCCGTTACCGACATGGAAGCCGAGTTCACGATGATCCTAGCCAACCGAAAGCTCGATCCTGAGA
>CAYGQU010000256.1:0-5011 GCA_964352045.1 uncultured Planctomycetaceae bacterium | reverse complement strand
GAAATCGAAGCCTCGTCTTCCGATTACGATCGCGAAAAGCTCGAAGAGCGGCTTGCTAAGCTGTCGGGTGGCGTTGCCAAAGTGAATGTTGGTGCCGCAACCGAAAGCGAAATGAAAGAGAAGAAGGCACGTGTCGAAGATGCACTGCACGCAACGCGTGCTGCTGTGGAAGAAGGCATTCTCCCTGGCGGTGGCGTGGCGCTTGTCCGTTGTTCGGCCAAAGTCAAGCCAGCGAATCTAGATCACGACCAACAAGTTGGTTACGACATCGTTGTCCGTGCTTGCCGTTCGCCACTTACTTCGATTGCTAACAACGCTGGTAAAGATGGTGGCGTGGTTTGCGAAAAAGTTGCAGGCGGCAAAGGATCTGAAGGCTACAACGCTGCTACCGACGAGTACGTTGACATGGTCAAGGCTGGCGTTATTGATCCCGTGAAGGTCACTCGCACAGCACTTCAAAATGCGGCCAGCGTCTCAACCTTGCTACTCACGTCTGACGCTTTAATTGCTGAAGCTCCGACGAAGAGCAAAGCACGCGCCGGTGCTCCTGGTATGGACGACATGTATTGAGATCCGTGAGAGCTTTCAGCAGTTAGCTGTAGCGATCAACTTATGAGGAACTATAGAGCCGTCGGTTATGCCGACGGCTCTTTTTTAATCTGCTTGCATCATGCATTCAGGTCACCCTCACAAGCATCGGTTAACATAGCGATTTAGAAGTGCTAGCTGCTAGCGTTTTTTGATGCGTTTTTGCCACTGTTAGGTAGAAAGTGTGTGAATATGTATCGAAATGGAGCCGATCGCTCTTTGGAAAGTAGCGCGTTCCAACTACATTCTCACCGCACACAAGCGAGCAGCCATGGTTTCAAAATTGCTAATGCATTTTCTGTGGAGAGATTGCTCGTATCCGTACTAAGCCATGAAAGAGCTCATGATGTACTTTACCAAAGGATTGGTAACTTTATTTGTCGGCTTATCCACCGTTAATTCTGCTAACGCGCTTGTAATGGATTACGATCTTGGAAAGGCTCGTATTTATGAACAGACAGCAAACGACACAGCACCAATAACGCCAAGCCGATACGCGTTCTTTTCGCAGCTTTCTTCAGACAACAACACCGACTTTTCCAGTATCACATTGGCAGGTGCCCCCGCTGGACCGGTTGCCTACTCTACTTTCAATGGTGGATTCTCTTGGGATATCTTTGAAGAATTTGCAAACGAAAGTGCCTTAAACACGGCATTCCCCGATGGCGATTTTAAAATCCAAGCTTCGACTCCCATAGGAGTCATTCGTGAAGACGTTACACTTGACGGAAGCTTCCCTGAGGCGGTTCCTTACTTCACAGGCCCGGTGGCGGAAGCCTTGCAGACAATCGACCCTTCACAAAGCACCATCCTTAGCTGGAACGCTCCTGCACCCTCGGTCAGTACTATTGTGTTTGTTGAGAATGTTGTAACCGACAACGAAATTTTTTATCTAGAACCTGCCTCGGGAATTACAAGCGCAACGATACCAGCCAATGCTTTTTATGGGGGAGGAGAATTTCTCGCAGGTGTTATTTTTCTTAATGCCGAAGAAGATCAACGGGAAAGTTTCTCTACCGGTAATGGCAATCGCATTAAGGGAAATATCACAGAGATTCCTTTTGTCGTCATTGCCGTCCCCGAGCCTACAACGCTTGCACTTGCTGGCCCCGCTATGTTAATCCTGGGGATTAGTGTATTTGCAAAACAGCGATCGTAAGAGCGGTGTCTAATCTGTAGCGATTAACCGATTCAAAAGCCCCCTCTGCTGAAAAGAAAGTGGGGGATAAATAGCCGATGCTTTTTAGACACCCTCTAAGTCATCTTCATACAAAAATTAGTTGAGCAGATGAATTTCGAGGTCATCGAATTCATCTCTATCATCAAACGAACCGATGCCTATTCTTCCCTTCCCGAAAGTGGTATCGGCAACTTCGAGATGTGGTTTTGAAAAATCGTCGAAATAGACTTTGATAGTACCTGCTTCGAGGTCGCGTTCTAATCGGATTGTGTGCCAATCGTTACCCCAAGGGGTGGGTCTTTCGTTCTTGGTAATCGGTGTTCTTGGCAAACCGTTGACTACCATGATTTGTCCCGATGCTGGGTCGGGCTTCGCTCCTAAGTGAACGTAGTAAAAATGCTCACGATCTTGAAACCCAAAAAAAAGACAGCAATCTCGGTGATTGCCTGTATCGAGTGTGCTTCGCACTTTAATGGTCATTGCAAAGCTGCCTAATTCAATCCCCTTTAGCATCGCCACATGCAAGGGGCTTCGTACGGTTGGCTTATATTCACTCTCTCGCGCTATGATTTCAAAAGTGGTCGAATCTCTTGTTGTGTTGAGACTCCATGTTTTGGGATCAAAGACTTCCCACCGCTGGATGCCCTGTTCGAAATTTTCCTCAAAAAGCAAAGTGGCGGGAGAAGTAGCAATTGCCGAATCGTTCGGTTTTTCTCTCTCAGCGGCATAGCAAACACCTAAGCCAAATAGGCCAAAGCCAGACAGTAAACCAAAGGAAAGAAACAACCGAACAGTTTGCTTGATGAGTGGGGTCGTTTTAGACATTTTTTTTGGAACGTTTGCAAGTTGTGGTTTAATTGATAAGCGGTGTGACTGCCCAAGGATCGTTTTTTTCGTTCGCTCTGATTATACACCTGCCATCGTACAACTGTTAATCATGTTTCTCTTCGCCTCCTCAAAAAAAGGTAGCAGCGTCTTTTCCAGGGGAAACAGATCGGCATCAGAATGTATCTACCTCGAACGATCGTCGGCGTTACCCTTTGATAACACTTGCAAAATAGAAAAGGGTACCATCATCTGGGTATCAGGATATCCATTTCTTATCTAGAGGCCTGAAGGACTTTCATTCATCACCTTCACTTGCGTTACGCAATACAAGTTGGATTGCTAACCAAGGAATGAGAAACAACACTAGAGTGAGAGCTTTCATATGACCTAGCATCTGGTAGATCGTCATTTCAAACGCTTCTACCGTAAGTGTCGGAAAGATCTGCGAGTGGATGCTGTAGGCCCAATCATGGCAGCAGTAAACCATGCCTACCGAGAGGCAAAGCATCGCCACAAAGATTAAAAAACAGCGGCCCAAAACAGCAGAGATAATTCTTAGCGTGGACATGATACACCCGCCTAGTAAAGAGGAAACTGCAACCAACTCAAGCAAACGCCAAAAAAGACGCAAGAGATCATCTTCCTATTCTAAGCGATACAAAGGATAATAGTTGATCTTCTTCGAGATGAATTTCGACAAAAAATATCGGCCCTACGCCCCCTAGATTACCTTCGAGACCTACTTGTCTGAACCTGATATCACTAGCCGGCATAACCCTAGGTTAAAACGGATCGTCAAATTGCGAGAAGGACGCGAACGGCGTCGAACAGGGCAATTGCTGGTCGATGGTGCGCGTGAGGTTTTGCGTGCCTTGCAGTCAGGCATTCAACCTGTTGAAGCCTTGCTAGATATTAAAAACGAGACCGATCGGACGCAACAAGCCGTGACTGAACTTCAAAGTCGCGATGTGCCAATCCTCACGGTTGCATCCGATTTGTTTGCCAAGATCGCCTTTGGCGATCGAGCGGATGGTTTGATTCTCATAGCCGAAAGCGGCCCGCACACCCTAGACGATTTGACATTACCGACGAACGCCCTGGTAGCGGTCGTCGAGGGAGTTGAGAAACCGGGTAACCTGGGTGCTATTTTAAGAACCACCGACGGTGCGGGTGTTGATGCCGTTATTCTCGCCGACTCGAAGGTTGATCTCTACAACCCGAATACGATCCGAGCGAGCATCGGCACCCTCTTCCGAAAAAACATTGCGGTGGCGACTTCAGCAGCTGCCCATGAATGGCTAGCAAAGAACGGTTTGCAGATTGTCGTGGGCACGCCCGAAGCAACGAAGCTTTACCATCATGCCGACATGACCCAATCGACGGCAATTGTTCTAGGCAGCGAAGCGTTGGGCGTAACCGAGGAATGGCGCAGGGAGGACGTCACCCAGGTAGCAATACCGATGGCGGGCGTCGCCGACAGTCTCAACGTCTCGGTCACTGCCGCTATTCTTCTCTATGAGGCAAGAAGGCAGCGAGATAGGAAAGAGTTTTGAAGACGAAAGGGGGCAGCGTCAAGTGGCTTAGCAAACAGTTTGCTATTCAGCGGTCTTGGTTTGACGAACCGCTTCGTCGATGCGACGGATATTGGCCCAGTCATCTTTGTAGTTGACCGATACAAACTGAGTTGCTCCTGATGAACCATACTTTTCTTCGACGCTCGTACCTTCCCAATCAAACGCGAGCAATGCCTTGGCAAGCTTGGTTCGCAGTTCCTCGGGGAGTTGATGCGACAGGCCGATCGTGGCCGGAGGAAATCGTTCGGATTCGTAGAGCAAAGCGAAATCGTCTTCCGCGACTTGTCCATCCTTTGTCATTCGTTCGAGGATGTCGCTGGCAACGGGGGCTGCATCTTGGGTTTCTGCCGAGATGTTTTGAATCGATGTTTCGTGATCGAACGAAAAACTCCAGTCGTAGTCTCGTTCTGGAAGAAGATTTTTTTCTGTCATGAGGTAAATCAGCGCAGCCTTAAAACCCGAGTTCGAGTTGGGGCTTGTGAAAAGGACTTTTTTACCTTGTAGCTCTTCCAATGATTTGACCCCCTTCTTGGCCGGCGCGATAATTTTCATCGTGTAGCCAAACGAACCATCATCGTGCCCGAAAGTGCAAACCGGGTGGAATCCGGCAAAGTCAACACCAATGGGAACCGCCCCGGTGCTTAGGCCCGAAATCTGCAGTTCGCCCTTCGCCATTGCCGAGAGTTGATCGTCGAGTGTCGAGTAGGCAACAAATTCGACTGGCAGGTCCGTTGCTTGGGACAAGGCGTCGGTAAGATCTTTCCAAATTAGGGCGTCATCGACAGACTCTGAGCTGGCAATATAAGTAAAGACAAGTTTCTCGGGCACAACGGCTTCGTCA